>CAYTFT010000083.1:0-8375 GCA_964437155.1 uncultured Chitinophagales bacterium
ATTTATATCAATGCAGCCGTTTCCATATTCAAGATAATTCCGCACCGGATAAATGCCGGTTGCAGCATAATAATGTGTCGCAGGAATAAAAGCTTCGGATGTATCACCATCTCCGAATGTCCAATACGTATTTTTATAACTTCCTGTTGCAGAATAGCCGATGATATCCATTCCGTTTGTTGCATCATCTATTGCAAGACTAAAAGATGCATTCGGCATTGTTGCTGCATTGATATAAATCGTTTTTGTATTGAACGCAACCAGTTCACCTGTCGCAGTTTTTGTAACGGTAAGATAGAACATTATATGATCATTCGCAGCAAATACCGCCGCAGGAATTGATTCAGTATTAAAGGAATAAGTAGTTCCGTAATACACAGCACCGGTAAGACTGTTTGTCCATTTCAACTGATAGTCACCTAATTCCGCTCCGCCGATCATATTCCCTTCGGTGCCATATAATACTGCTTTGAATTTTATGATACTGTGATCACCCACCAGACAGGGAAGTGATTTATTGAATATGTCAACCGAATATGCTTTTTGCATATACAAAGATCCTCCCGGTAAAAATTCTTCCAGATAATCTATAACGGGTGCATAATCATCATCATCAATAAGATTATTCCATTCATTCGGATCCGTTTCGCGATCGGTTCCGATATCATATAATTCTTCTTCACGAACACTCGCTGCTTCATTGCAGGAGAGATCCGGATATGCATTATTACTCGCATACCGGATATAATGAAAGCGTTCGTTCCTCACCGTATACTGTGGGAAGCAGGATGCCTGATTTCCGATCTCATCTTTTACGGTTGCCAGTGATGGTTTTTCCCAGTGCAGTGCAGGATTTTGTAAAAGTGGTAAAAGACTTTTCCCGTCGAGATAATCCGTGCCATCTGCAAATGTGGGCATGTCAAGTCCAAGCATATCCACCAGTGTCGGATAAATATCGAGCAGGCTCACCGTACGATCGCAAACCTGCGGATCGATAGTTCTTAAATCAGCGATGATGAAGGGCACACGTTCATCGGTTTCCCAAAGGCAACCTTTTCTCCAGTGTTTTTTTTCACCGAGGCTGAAACCATTATCGCCTGCAATAATTAAAATCGTATTATTAAATATTTCGGGATGCGATTGTAATTCGGCAAATATTCTTCCTACCTGTGCATCGGCGAATTTAATTGCTGCCAGATAGGCCATGATGCCATTTGCTCTTTCCGATTCTTCCAGAATAAAATGGACGACAGAATCCGGTAAACCTGCGTCAACAACCGGCGCGGGAACAAGCCCTTCCCGCCAGTCCTCGAACGTGTTATAGATGCCCGCATGTGCAAGTGTTTGCGCCATTGTGCCGAGATGAAGAAAATCATTATACAAAGTATCCGGTTGCGGTGGCATTACAATTCCATTTACGGGATCAGCATTTACCGGATCATTATAGGGTTTCACGTAAGGGATCTCATAAAAATCTGACTGATAATAGGTGTTCAGAAAATAATCTTCCGGAATATATAATGGATGATGTGGTTTTGAAATACCCACACCGAGAAAAAATGGTTTCCCGCAGGTATTTACCGTTCCATCGGCATATTGCTGCAAAAACTGAATTGCGGTATCTACGGCAATATGATCTTCCATTTCATTTTCCAAAGTATCGTTCAACCGCGCCCAGTGAAAACTTGCTATGCCTTCATTCTGCGCATCACCAATGGTATGAATCACATCATCATCCAGATATACAAACACACGGTTCCAGGAAAGTCCCTTTGCACAGGGATCGGCCGTGATACTGTCGTAATCAATTTTATTATCGTAGCAATGAAATATTTTATTTACAGAATATGTAAAATAGTTTCCGTTGTCCTTTAAATATTCCGGTAAGGTAATTACTTCCTCATTCCCTTTGAGTGCATTAAAATTTGCACGGAAATCATGGCATTTATACGTTGTATTATTGAATACTCCGGTATATAAAACATCTTTCCCCGATAAAAGACTCGTGCGTGAAGGGCCGCATTGCGGAGCGGAACAATAAGCGTTCGTAAAACTGGTGCCATAGGTGGCAATATTTGTGAGGTTGGGTGTTTCCACCTGCGGATGACCGCCGAGTTGCTCTGTGTAATCGTTGAGGTCGTCGATGGTAATTAAAATAATATTCGGTTGTTGTGCACCTGCAGATAAAAAAGAGAATGCAAGAATAGCGAGCAGAAAGAATTTGTTCATCAGAAAACGGGAATTTTTGTTAAAGATAAGTGTATTCTGCAAGTATAGGAAGGTTAATATGGATTACCTGAGACGTATTTATTTCTGATGCCACTAACTTCACCTAAAAAAATAAGGTTCATCGGTAACGACACCGATGAACCTTAAATTCCGGAATAGTATCCGTTAATCCTTTACAAACATCGCCACATATTTTTCACCGCCATGCACTATTGCAACGCTGTATAAACCGGCAGAGAAACCTGAAATGTTTAAAGTGATATTGCCATTCAGGCTTTTTTGGGTGTTATAAACGATCTTTCCTGTAATATCAGCAACCATCAATGCAGCAGATCCGGTCACACCTTCCGGTAAAAGGATATTTACATATGCGTTTGCGGGATTCGGGTAAACATGAAGAACATTTTCTGCTTCTGCAGTTAACACACCTGTTTCACATGGAATATAGGCAGTTCCGGGAGTGCCATCAGGACAACTCTCCATCCAGTTGAGCGGGTCGTTCAGATTTACCGCCATGTCGACAAGCTGCAATGCTGTACCGCCGCCATCTGCTGATAAAGGATAAGGCAGCTGATCGATATAACCTACGCTCTGGAATAATTTCCCGTCGGGTTCATAGATCATGATCACATCATCTTCGGCACTGTATCCGAAATTAAATGGCCCGACTTTATTGGTAACCAGCGGAAACGCTGCATTGAATTTTACTGCATCCTGATAAAATACAAGATAATTATCTGCTGCAATAGTTGTTCCTGCGGGAAGCGTAAATGTATTTTCTGTTTTATCACCGATAATAAAGCCGCTGAGGTCAATTGCGGTTGCGCTGTTATTATAGAGCTCAAACCAGTCGCCGGCATCGGCTGTAACAAGTGAGTTGTAATTGATCTCATCCACAAGTGGATTTTCTCCGCATGGAACAAATGCTGTTCCGGGAGAACCGCCGATACAACCTGCGATCCATGATCCGGGTACATTCGGATCACCGGTATCTGTAATTAATTCCATTGTTCTTCCGAATCCATCTGCTGTCAATGGCCATGGGTAATCATCACCGAATGTGAATGCAGAAACAATTCCGTTCTGTACATCAAGTAAGGTGATAGAATCGCCGCTGTTTTCTAAGCTGAAATTTACGGGTCCGGTAACATTTGTTACAGCCGGATGCATTGCGGTGAACTGATACATATCTTCTGCAAGCACTAAATAATCATGTGCCGGAATGATCATGCCATCGGGAATATGATATTTATTATAGAAATAATGATTGGAAAAAGTATATCCGCCAACATTGATCGCAACATCCGAAGTATTATGTATTTCGATCCAGTCGCCGCTGTTGATCGTGCTGTCGCTGTTGAAATTTATTTCGCTGATCACGATCGGATTTGCTATGGGTGTTCCCGTGAAATTCGCCGTAAAGGTTGTGTTGGAAGAAATATTATTGGTGAACGACATCGCCGCTGCATCGGTGATGAATGGATTCGAAGTCCAGTTGCTGAAAGTATATCCCGGATTAGCAATGGCAGTTACCGTTACAGGATTTCCATTAAAATAAACGCCGCTCCATGGAAGTGGCCCGGGGGTGATGGTAGATATTTTCACATAACCGGCACCGGGCGGATAAACGTCTAATGTCACCGTCACCTGTCCGGCAAGTGCAAAATGATTCTGCACGTCGTTTCTCTGATAATAATTACGATTATCAAATACACCCTTTAATTCATTTACAGCGCTGTTAAATGCTCCGGTAGTCGGATATCCCCAGCGGGCATATTGTAAAAGCATTTCTTCGTCTATTTCATTTTTGTTGGAATCGATCAGTCCGAGAATGCGTGCCGGTGTATAATAATAATTCATAAGGTCGGCGTACCGGTTGATATAATATTTTTTAAATTCGGCATTCAGTAACATTTTATCAAACATGATCACTTCACGTGTTTGTCCGCCGTAACTGTTATACATGAGTCCCGAACTATAGCAGGATTCGCATTGTCCTCCTGCAGATGCATCCCATAAAATAAATTTCCATTTAATCTCAGGTTCATGCGATTTAAAGAATCGCAGATTATACGGCATTTCTTCATTATCGATATATACCTGTGTTGCCATATAATCCACCCAGTTCTCTACATCCACCTGTTCAACGGCCAATGCATAATCGGCAGGCAGGGCCATATTATGCGTTAAGAAAAATGTATAGAGATCGTTGTATTCACTCATTTGTCCCACTTCGCAGGTTTCCCACAATACATCACCGGCACCTGAACGTATCAGTACCACTGAATCCGGATTACATCCGAAATTATCACGCAAAAAATACTGATCGAGTTCTTCGCGTGCAGTGTAATGTCCCCAGTATTCACCATTGATAAAGGTTGCTACATTCTGGAAACCGGCGGCAACAGCATTTGTAGGTAAAGCCATGCGATTAAAAATGAGGTCCTTCATGCGGGCATTTGAATTTCCCCAGTCGAGGCATGCGCGCACACGAAATGCGTGTAAACTGTCAATACCTGATTTATCGTGATTAAAAATATTGTAATGCATTTCGTGTGTAGATCCGAAATCAGCATCTGTTGTAAATTGCATTCCACGCTGATAATAATAATACAAAGAAGAATTTCCCGCTACTTCAAATTTCACATCGGAAACAAATTTTCGTGTTTTATCTGCGGTGAAATATTCAACCGAAATCGGGATCTGCGGATTATTCTGGAACCATCCTGAAACATTATCATACGCACCGATGCAGGAAAACCCTTCATCAAACATATCGCATGAATTTGCGCTGAGACTTACAACAGGTAATAGTGTTGTTTCATCAATAAAAAAACTGCCTGTAACCGGAGCGCTCGGTAATTTTCCGGCTTCGGTGCCTACGGCGCGAACAATATTAGAATAGGTGACATTTACAGGAGCTGTATAAAGAGGTGATAACGCATCGGGCCAGTCACCATCCGTTGCATAATGCACTCCGGTTCCTGAAAATGCAACATCCACGCTGCCGGCATAAAATCCGGGAGCGGTGAGTAAAAGTGGTTCATCAGCATATCCCGAATAACAGGTTCCGCTGTTGGCGGCATTGGGTGTGGGAACATCAGAAAAACACCAGCTTCCCGAATCCGGAATGCGCGCCATCACATCTCCGGCATGCAAGGGTTGTATCGTTACACTATCCAGGAGCACCCCCATCGGATTATAAATGGCAAGGATCTCACCCGGTTTGTTTTTAAAATTCGCATGCAGCCAGGTTACACCACCACCGCATCCGAAACAACCAATGTTGCGACCGGATAAATAAATGATTTTTCTTGCGCCCGGACTCAATACCAGCGTGGGCATCACCCATTTATTCCATACGGCCGTGTCATCAGTGATTGTATAACCGCCAATGTCAACAGAACTCGGATATGCATTGATTATTTCAATCCAATTCGGATTTTCACTGAACTGATCATCCAGATAACCCGTATTGGTGGTGGCTATTTCATTGATTAGTAGGATCTGGGCGAAGGAAAGGGCCGGAAGGCTGATGAGAGCAAGGAGTACCAATTTTTTCATGTTGCCGAAGATACGAAATTTTCGGGAAACAGAAGTTTCGTACTCCGTAAAACCAATACATAAATGGAGAAATCAGGAGTAGGAAAGAATTGGTAATCAGTTCTGAAAACCCTGAGATAAAATCTTATCGCGCGACAATAAATTTCCTTGTTTCGAATACTCCGCTTTCTCCGATCGTAATAAAATACATACCGGGTTCGAGGGAAGATACGTCAACAGATAATGCATTTTCATTTGCCGGAAGGGTCTCTGTTATTTGCATTACTGAAATTCCTTCCTTCGTAAAAATGTGCAGTTGAATCGGTTTCTGCATGTTCCCTGAGAAAAGAATTTGTAAATGATCACTTGCGGGATTCGGGAAAAGTTCAACCTTTTTATTTCCGTCCAGTGCAACGATTGCAGAATATGTAGATGCACCATCATAATCTGTTTGCTGAATACGGTAATAAATGGTTCCGATAAATGTATTATCATCAAAAAAACTATAATCGTTTTGCGCATCAGAAGTTCCTGCGCCAGAGATAATTCCTATATCCTCCCAATGCTCACCGTCGGCACTTCGCTGCACGGTGAAAAAATCATTATTTTTTTCAGAGGCTGTTTCCCATGTAATGGTATTTCCTGTTGTATTTACGTAACCCTGAATTTTTGTAATAGTAAGCGGTAATACAACAGGGAAAGTGAAATTATCTACATGCACCCATCGCGTCGGGCCCGGCGTGCTAACGCTGATATATTGTCCGTTGTTGGGAGCAACAAAGGAAAATGTTCTGTTGTTCCAGACACCAATTGTAGGAACCGGACCGGTATATACGTTGGTTCCTGTAGCGCCCGCAACCGTAGACAACCCGATTGACACCTGTAATGCAGGTGGATAGATCGGATCGCCCTTATCCCAGAAACTAATAGTGTAAGTATTTCCGGCAACGAGCGGTGAGGAAAGTGTCATAGTAAAAGCATCGGTTATACCGCTTGGTGAGGCAAGTGCCACAAACCAGTTGCCGTTTTGAGAAGGGCCATAGGGGCAACCCGATTGCATAATATCAAGTTCCTGACCACCGCCATAGGCATTAGTGCTGGACATCTTAGTGGTGAAATTGACATTGCTGAGATTGTAATCGCAGGCTGCGGCGGTTGTGATCTCAAAACTGCCGTTGAGAAAACTTTGTGCGGAACTGCTTATGGGAAAGAAAAAAATACCGGTAACCCAGATATATTTCCGGAGCAGTCCGGCGAAAATCTTCTGAGGAGTGCGAGTAATCTTCATCCTACCTTAAAGTTACGGTAAAAAATGCAAACGGAAATACAAGGTAAAGCCGGTATCCTCAATGTATGCACTGATTTGCCGATCACAACGCTTACCGGTCTGCTTTTCCGATGATCAGTTTTTCTGTAGTAATAGAATTTCCGTCGGAGATACACATTACATACATCCCTTCCGGCTGATCGGCAATATCAATTGTATAATCCGGTGCGGAAGTAGAATACGTTCTTATTAAAGCACCGTTGCCGGCATAAATAAATATCTGGTGCCGGGATGTTTCATTGAATTTAATTTCGAAGATGCCGGCTGACGGATTAGGGGAAATATTTAATCCGGAAGAATTAAATTCCGGATCCATACCCGTAACGATGGTTGTGTCATGTGTTGTTGTTGCACAATTATATTTTGCAACATAAACATTTTCAAATGCGCCGTCGAGATATAGTGTATCGTCGCCGATCACAAACGGTTCCATAAAATAATCACTGCAAATAAATGCCGTTCCTGAAGTATCTACTGCTATGGAAAAACGGTCATCGCTTCCGCTGCCTAAAGCTGTTGCACAAAATGCATTGCCGAGGTTATCGAGTTGTGCGAGAAAAACAGGATCATTTCCACCTTCCGGATAATCGAGTGTGATAGTGTCGAAGGTAATAGAAGCTGCGGGCATGGGAAATGCAAATCCGCCTGTAAGAAAAATTTCTCCTTCCAGATTACTCGCCATATCCCAGCTTCTGTCGTCGCCGGTACTTCCGAAATTTTTCACCCAGGTAAGATTTCCGGAAATTTCATATTGTGCAACAAAAATATCCGCATAAGGTGTTGCTCCGGGCAATGTATTGAAAATGGTATCGTTTTGAAAGATCATGTAATTATCCCAGTAAAAACCGGTAACGTAAGCAATATTTCCGCTGACGGGTACGGTGACGGCAGTAGCCTGACTTAACATCGGGCCACCTGCGGAGGTGATCCAGCCTTCATCACCCGATTTGCTGTAGCGTGCGATAAATGACTGACGCTGACCGATATTTGTCACCGGAAAACCCCCAATTGAAAAGGAGGACGATTCATAATTTCCTGCAATAAAAACGCCATCCACATAATCGGATGCTATTGCGGAGCCGATATCATTCATTGTGCCGCCGGCGCTTTTCAGCCATTGTATATTTCCGTCAGTATCATATTTCAGAATAAAAATATCAGATGCGCCATTTGTTGAAACAGTAAATGCGCCGAGCGTTAATACCGGACTTCCAAAATCTCCTGTTGCATAAATATTTCCGTCCACATCACAACAAATGCTGTTTACGTGCACATA
>CAYTFT010000084.1:0-8369 GCA_964437155.1 uncultured Chitinophagales bacterium
GCGCTGAAAAAGGTAAAAATTCTCTGCATACATTACGTTTAAGTAATGGCGAATATAAGTTTTTTACCTGAACGCGTCTTAAAACTGCAACCCCCGGGAATAATCTGATTTAAAAACGGGCGGAATTAATTAGCACTTTCCACAATAAAAAATGGATTCAGCAGATTTTCTTTATTGTATTGCAGATCGCGATCGTCGCCGTAAATTTTCACTCTCGCCCCTGCTTCAAGCACTAATGCGTGGCCCGCAGCAGTATCCCATTCCATGGTGGGGCCGAGGCGCGGGTAAACATCTGCCTTGCCTTCAGCAACCAGACAAAATTTCAGAGAACTACCTGCGGGAACAAAATGCACGGTCGCATATTTTGATTCCATCTCTTTGAGATAAGCATCAAATTCAGGAGACGGATGCGAACGGCTGCCAATAAGCGCGATCTCATTTTCCTTTGGCGCTGTTACCTGTAATTTAATTTCCGTTCCATCAGCATTGATCTTAAAGGCACCATTGCCTTCAACGGCATAATACATTTCATTACGTGCAGGAATACCGACAACACCCAAAACCGGTTTACCGTCGCGCACCAATGCGATATTCACGGTAAACTCCCCGTTCTTTTTAATAAATTCCTTCGTGCCATCCAGCGGATCCACCAGCCAGAAATATTTCCAGTTTTTCCGTTCCGCATATCCCAATAATTTGTTTTCTTCTGAAATAATCGGGATCTCCGGAAATTGTTCCTTCAATGCAGCAACAATTACTGCATTACTTGCTTTATCTGCTTTTGTGAGCGGGGAATTATCACTTTTGTCAACGACAGCAAAATCATCCGTTGAATAAATTTCCATGATCTCCTTACCCGCTTTTTCAGCGATCGAGATAATTTTCTTTACATCAATTTGGTCGAGCATTTCTTTATTTTTTAATAGTTGAATTACATGTTTGAGTGACTCCTTCCAGACAGGAATTGTAATATGCAGTGTCTCCGTTGTTTTTGACAGATCGAGTAATGAATACGCAGGTCGCTTTGCAGGCGTTGGATATTGATCTGTTGTAATAGGATTTACCCTGCAATCCAGTCCGTATAACTGCATGATTTCTTTTGCGAATCCATACCATGTGGTTGATCCTGCATTCGCATAATGATAAATACCATAAGGCACCTTGCCAATTTGTGCAATAAAATCAAACAGGACCCGTGCGAGGTCGCCGGCATAAGTAGGACATCCCGTCTGGTCGTTTACAACATTTATCTCTTTACGTTCCTTGCCGAGCCGTATCATTGTTTTCACGAAATTATTTCCGTAATAACTATATACCCAGCTTGTGCGTATTAAAATAGTTTTACTGTTGAGTGATAATGCACGGTACTCTCCTTCAGCCTTAGTTCTTCCATACACACTTATCGGGTCCACCGATTGTGCCGTATCATAGGGATTTGTATTTTTCCCGTTGAATACAAAATCGGTAGAAATATGGAATAAAACGGCTTTGTATTTCTGACAGGCGATCGCGAGATTTTCAACACCGGTTACATTTATTTTATGCGCCAGGTCTGCATCCGATTCTGCCTTGTCCACCGCAGTATAAGCAGCGCAGTTGATACAAACATCAAATTCCTTTTGTGCGAAATATCTGTTCACTGCAACAGCATCAGTGATATCCAGTTCCTCAACATCCACAAAATCGTACAGATGTTCGCTATGCGATCGCGAAAGGTCTCTTATTTCACTGCCCAGCTGGCCTTTAGATCCGGTAACGAGTATTTTCATGGAAAATTATTCTGCTTTTTTATTGAAGTAAAAATTCCGGTTTGCTGCCGTGAACAAGGGCAGGTTTTTATCTTTTTCGCTTACCTGAATTACGGAAGGATCCAGTTTCCAGTCGATCTGTAATTCGGGATCATTATACAGGATGCCCGCATCATGGTCTCCGGAATAAAAATTATCACATTTATAAAAAAATTCTGCTGTAGCACTCAACACAATAAATCCGTGTGCAAAACCGCGGGGAATATATAATTGCCTTTTATTTTCGGCGCTCAGTTCAACCGCGACATGCTGTTTGAAAGTAGGTGAACCTTCCCGGATATCCACCGCTATATCCAGCACCGATCCTGAAATTACGCGCACCAGCTTTGCCTGGGCAAACGGATCGAGCTGGTAATGTAAGCCGCGCAACACACCATAAGAGGATCTGCTTTGATTATCCTGCACGAAATTGCTTTCAATCCCTTCCTCAGCGAACACGTTTGCATTAAATGCCTCGAAAAAATATCCGCGTGTATCTTCGAATACTTTCGGTTCGAATAGGAGAAGACCGGGAATTGCGGTATGAACGAATGGCATATAAAGATGAATTTGTTGGTTTACATCCGAAACCTTCAATCTTACGACAAAGTATTTCCGGTATTTAATTGTTTAATTTGTTCGGTTTATTTTTCTCCCGGTTTGACCAGGCATTTTGTTTGTAATCATTTTATTTGAATCCTGAAAACTTTTCTGCTTATTTTCCGGGTAATGTAACCATTATTTTTTCAACGGGTTTCAAATTGTATGATTCAGCAACTTTCCGCCTGCCATTAATTTCTGCACATGATTGTCTTTCATTGCCTGAAATAATAATCCAAGCTGACCTTCATTATGCAAATCGGTCCCGAGAAAACTGATCATATCATTTTCTGCCAATGCTCTTGCAATTTTACGCTGGATCTCTCCGTAGTTACCGGTAAACGAACGCAGATTCACCTGTAAAAAAACATCTGCATCACATAAGCCGCTGTAATAATTCAGCTTACCATTCTCAAACATATACGGATAGCGTTCTGCATGTGCCAGCACCGGTTTATAGCCATTCATCACGAGTTCAAAAAGGCTTTCTTCCAGTTTTTTTTCTTTTACCATCATACTTACTTCCACAAGAATATAATTATCACCGAAGGTGAGGAACTGTTCGCCATTGCGTACCCGTGTAGCAAAATGATCGTCAATATAATATTCGCCCGCGACATGCAGATCGAAATGATCTTTATTCTCTAAAGCATTTTTTAATTGGCTGAATGCTGCATGTACCGATTCGGGTGTATTATTAAATACCTCCGGCATGATATGCGGCGTGGTAATAAATTTCTTAAACCCCAGCTCCATCAAACCGGTCATCATATTGACTGAGGACTCCGGTGATTGCGAACCGTCATCGATGCCAGGCAAAATATGCGAATGCATATCTGTATGCAGGGCACTGAAATCCGGCAGGTCCTTCTGCCCAAATATTTTATGTAAAAGCGAGGGCATATTTACCTTTCGGCATATTGATTTTGATAGTAGTTTTTATATTCTCCGCTCGTAACATTTTGCAGCCATTCGGCATGATGCAAATACCAGTCGACCGTGCGTTCGAGTCCCTCTTCAAATTGCAGCGATGGCGCCCAGCCGAGTTCCCTGTTCAGTTTAGTGGCATCAATAGCATATCGTAAATCATGGCCGGCGCGATCGGTTACATAGGTTATCAGTTTTGCGGAAGTGCCTGCATCCCTGCCAAGTTTTTTATCCATGATAGAACATAATAAATGAATGAGGTCAATATTCTTCCACTCATTAAATCCGCCGATATTATACGTCTCTCCGGTTTTTCCTTTATGAAAGATAATATCTATTGCTTTGGCATGATCTTCCACAAAAAGCCAGTCGCGGACGTTCTCCCCCTTTCCGTAAACGGGAATCGGCCTATTATTTTTAATATTATTGATAGCAAGCGGAATAAGCTTTTCCGGAAACTGATAGGAGCCGTAATTATTCGAGCAGTTCGACACAACAACGGGCAATCCGTATGTATCGTGATAAGCCCTTACAAAATGATCGCTGGAAGCCTTCGATGCCGAATACGGGGAATGCGGATCATAAGCAGTTGTTTCATGAAAAAATCCTTCTGCTCCCAGACTGCCATACACTTCATCCGTAGAAATATGATAAAACAATTTTCCCTGCATTGCATCCATCCATTTAAATTTTGCCGCATTGAGCAAATTACAGGTTCCCACAACATTTGTCATCACAAATTCGATCGGATTGGCTATGGAACGATCCACATGGCTTTCTGCCGCAAGGTGAATCACTCCATCAATGGGATACTGATCAAATAATTTGCGCAAAAATTCCGCATCCACGATATCTCCCTTCACAAATGTATAATTCGAACAATTTTCAACATCTGAAAGATTGGCAAGATTGCCGGCATAAGTGAGTTTATCCAGATTAATAATATGATAATCAGGATATTTATTTACAAATAAACGCACCACGTGCGATCCGATAAAACCTGCACCTCCCGTTATTAAAATATATTTCTTCACTGCAACAAAATTTATAATGACCAGTAATTGAATGAACTGAATTTATTTCTGTAGATTCCTTTAATATCGATGAGCAGGCAATTTTCACTCGCGATATTTTTAAAATAGCTTTCGTCCAGCTTTACATATTCAGCATGCGGCACCGCGAGGATGATCGAGTCATAATCATTTTCGATATCCTCTGTCAAAGCAAATCCATACTCATGTTCCACATCTTTCGACTTTACATGCGGGTCGGTAACATCCACCCGCAAACCAAAGGAGCGCAATTCGTTGATCAGATCTGCGACTTTTGAATTACGTATATCCGTTACATTTTCCTTGAAGGTGATTCCCATGACAAGAATTTTGGAATTCGTAAGATTTTTACCTGCCTCGATCAGTTTCTGCATGCATCTTCGCGCGACATAAAATGCCATATTATCATTCACCTTCCTTCCGCTGAGAATAACGTCAGGCTCATATCCCAGTTCAATGGATTTATAGGTCAGATAATAAGGATCCACACCTATACAATGCCCGCCCACCAATCCGGGCTGATATTTATGAAAATTCCATTTTGTTCCCGCAGCTTCAATTACCTCGTAGGTATTTACGTTCATCTTATCGAGGATGATGCTCAGTTCATTCATCAGTGCGATGTTGAGATCGCGTTGTGTATTTTCGATGATCTTGGCGGCTTCGGCAACTTTAATGGAAGATGCTTTATATATTCCGGGTTTCACAATTTCCGCATACATCGCCGCTATTTTTTCCAGTGACTCTGCATCTGAGCCGGAAACGATTTTCATAACATTGATCAATGTATATTCCACATCACCCGGATTTATTCTTTCCGGTGAATACCCCAGTTTAAAATCGGTATTTAATTGTAGTCCGGATGTTGCTTCCAGAACCGGCAGACAAATTTCTTCGGTACACCCCGGAAAAACGGTAGACTCATATATTACATAATCACCCTTTTTTAATACAGAACCTATTGTTTTTGTTGCGGCGATCAGCGGAGAAAGATCAGGCACTTTATGTTCATCAACCGGCGTAGGAACAGCAACAATATGGAAAGAACATTCTTTCAAACGTGCGGCATCCGTCGTGAATTCAACATCTGTATTTTTAAAGAACTGGTCATCCACTTCATTACCGGGATCAGTTCCGTTTTTCAGTGTGGCAATTCTTTTTGCATCGATATCCAGGCCGATCACACTGAATTTTCTGCCAAATTCGAGTGCTATAGGCAATCCCACATATCCGAGTCCGGTCACTGAAATCTTCATGCTGCGTTTTTGGTGTTTACTTTGGGAGTGAATTAAAATTCTGTTTCGCACAGTGATCAGACGATAACATTTGCTTCGGCAAAAGCGCGTATCTCTGAACAGATATATGCTATTTGCTCTGCATCGAGTTCCGTATGCATCGGCAATGAAAGCACTTCGCCGGCGATACGTTCACTCACCGGAAAATCGCCATGCGCATAACCATAGATCCGGTAGGCCTCGCTCAAATGCAGTGGCACGGGATAGTAGATCATAGAAGGAATGCCTTTTTGCTGAAGATGCTCTTTCAGTCCGTCACGGTTTTCCGCCACTTTGATGGTATATTGATGAAAAACATGCGTCGAGAAAGGGTTTCGAACCGGGATCGCAATGCCGGGGAGATCACGCAACAGGGCATCATACTGGTCGGCTGCTTCGTTGCGCAGGGCATTATAGGCATCCAGATTTTTCAGCTTCACATTGAGGATAGCGGCCTGCAGACTATCCAGGCGTGAATTGACGCCGATGGAATCATAATAATATTTGCGTGATGACCCATGGTCGCAAATGATCTTCATGGCTGCGGCGAGTGCATCGTCGTTGGTGAACAGGGCGCCGCCGTCACCATAGCCGCCGAGGTTCTTGGTCGGGTAGAATGAAGTGGTGCCGATATGCCCGATGGTACCCGTTTTACGGGTGGCGCCATTCGAAAAATGATGGTCGCAGCCGATGGCCTGTGCATTATCCTCGATCACGGTGATATTGTACTTTGTGGCGATCGCCATCATGCGCTCCATATCGGCGCTTTGTCCGAACAGATGCACCGGGATGATGGCCTTTGTGCGTGGGGTGATCTTCTCTTCGATCTTGGATACATCGATATTGAACGTGTCCGGATCGATATCCACAAAAACGGGCTTCAGTTTCAGGAGTGCGACGACCTCAACGGTTGCAACGAATGTGAAGGGGATGGTGATGACCTCATCGCCTTCGCTGAGGTTGAGCGCCATGAGGGCGATCTGGAGGGCATCGGTCCCGTTGGCACAGGGCAGCACATGCCTTACATTGAGGTAGCTGCTGAGTCCGGCGGACAGTTCCTTAGTAGCCGTTCCGTTGATGAACTGGGTGGAATCGATCACCTCCTGCATACCTGCATCCACTTCTGCTTTGATCTTTTGATACTGGGTGCTCAGATCCACCATTTGAATTTTCCTCATCCGCTGATAATTTCAGAGGGCAAAGATAATATATGCGGAGGGAAGGCGATCAGGGCGGGGAAAAGCATTGGGTAAGCAACGCGTTTAGCCGGGCTGTCACCTATTTTCACCCGGTAAATGCCGACTCGCTAACATTTGATGATTGAAATTAAAATTCAGGACGCGTGAACAAGAAGATATAGTTGGATTTTTGCCGCAAGGGTTCTTTCCGTTCGGGATGTTAGTGCTATGAAGAAATTGGAGTGCTGGAAGTGATACCAACTATAGATTTGGGTTTACATTAAACAAATTTACTATTCGAATGTATTCAGCAGAAGCTCAGATTTTGAAATCCGGGGATCGCTAAAATTGTTTTTGACGGCACCGGATAAATCTCTTGTTTGCGACTCTGTCGGTTTTTAGGTAATTTCGTTCACTCACTTTTGCCATTGATATGGTATTAAAATGAAAAAAATTATTTCCTACATATTCCAACTTGTTATATTTCAAAATGTTTTTGCCCAGGCACCGGATATTGAATGGCAGAATACAATTGGGGGAAATGGTGCAGACCTTTTATATTCTGTGCAACAAACATCGGACAATGGATACATTATTTTAGGAGGGTATTCTAGTTCTGGTCTTTCTGGGGATAAGACTGAAATTGGTTATGGTGGAGCAGATTATTGGTTAGTTAAAATTGATTCAACAGGCGATATAAGTTGGCAAAAAACACTTGGAGGAAATGATGCCGATTATTTATTCTCAATACAACAAACAAGCGACAGTGGTTATATTTTGGGTGGATATTCTTTCTCTGGTATTTCAGGTGTCAAAACTGGAGCACATATCGGTATTTGGGATTACTGGATAATTAAACTTGATTTGGAGGGGAATATTCAATGGGATAAAACTATTGGAGGGACTTCTTATGACTTTCTAAAGTGTATTGAACAAACATCAGATGGAGGATATATTTTAGGTGGCTATTCTAATTCAGGTATTAGTGGAGATAAAACAGAACCTGCATGGATTGGTGGAGTTGTGGGCTTTGATTATTGGGTTGTCAAGCTGGATTCTTCCGGCTCATTATTATGGCAAAATGATATTGGAGGTACCGGAGATGATTATTTGAATTCCATACAACAAACCTTAGATGGTGGGTATATTCTTGGCGGATATTCAAATTCAGGGCTTTCGGGAGATAAATCAGAACCTATAATAGGTCTTGGTTCTTTAAGTGATTATTGGGTTGTTAAACTCACTCCAACAGGGGAGATCGAGTGGCAAAATACAATTGGTGGGAACGATGAAGATAATTTATATTCCGTGCAACAAACGAATGATGGCGGATACATTCTCGGTGGGCACTCCATTTCCGGGATTTCGGGGGATAAAACAGAGCTAAGCAATAACTTCGATTATTGGGTAATCAAGCTTAATTCATCGGGCAGCATCATCTGGCAAAACACGATAGGGGGATTTTCTAATGATTTCCTGAATTCGATCTCCCAAACAATTGATGGCGGCTATATTCTTGGAGGCAGTTCGGATTCAAACACTTCCCCCGAT
>CAYTFT010000085.1:0-8347 GCA_964437155.1 uncultured Chitinophagales bacterium
TTTCTACAGCAGCATAATTCAAATAATCCTTCGGTCCATTATTCCTGAATAATTCGCACATAAATTATTTGGATATCCAACACCCGCATTCGCTAACCGCCCGATACACCCAACCTCCGTAAAACCAAACTTCCTCAATCGAATAATGCACATTTGCACATTTTCATCCGCCGTGGCGGACACATTTTCACATTATTCAACCCCGCATTTCAGAATAAATTTAAATATGTATCACCTCACCATATGCCGCTGCAGCAGCTTCCATTAAAGCCTCGCTCATAGTTGGATGCGGGTGTATGGTTTTAATGATTTCGTGTCCGGTAGTTTCGAGTTTTCTTGCAGCAACAACTTCTGCGATCATTTCTGTAACATTTGCACCGATCATATGTGCACCTAAAAATTCGCCGTATTTTGCATCGAAGATCACTTTAACAAATCCTTCTGCATGCCCGGCTGCTTTTGCTTTGCCGCTGGCAGTGAACGGGAATTTGCCGATCTTCAGCGTATATCCGGCAGCTTTTGCAGCAGCTTCCGTCATGCCCACACTTGCAATTTCGGGCGAGCAATAAGTGCATCCCGGAATATTATTATAGTCGATAGGTTCAGGTTTTAATCCTGCAATAGCTTCCACACAGGTAATACCTTCTGCGCTGGCTACATGCGCCAATGCCGGGCCCGGCGTTACATCGCCGATTGCATAATATCCGTCAACATTTGTCTTATAATATTGATCGACAGTGATTTTTCCTTTTTCCGTTTTAATGCCTAATGCTTCAAGTCCGATATTTTCAATATTCGCAATAACACCTGCAGCACTTAAAACAATATCACAGGCAAGTATTTCTTCACCCTTGGCAGATTTCACTTTTACTTTACATCCTTCGCCACTGGTATCTACCGACTCAACAGATGCACTTGTCATTACAGTAATTCCCTGTTTTCTGAAATTACGCGCAAGCTCTTTTGAAATTTCTTCATCTTCCACAGGTACAACGCGATCCATAAATTCAACGATCGTAACCTGCGTGCCGATCGAATTATAAAAATATGCGAATTCCACTCCGATCGCTCCGGCACCCACTACGATCATACTTTTAGGCTGCACCTGTAAATTCATCGCTTCGCGGTAACCGATAATTTTTTTACCATCTTGTTTCATTGTCGGGAGGTCCTTACTTCTCGCACCCGTGGCGATGATAATATGTTTTGCAGATATCGTTTTTTTATTACCTGCCGCATCTGTTACTTCAACCGATTTGCCGGCTTTCACAACACCATTTCCTTCGATCACTTCTATCTTGTTTTTTTTCATCAGGAATTGAACGCCTTTGCTCATTCCTGCGGCAACATCACGACTGCGTTTTATCATTGAACCAAAATCCGCATCTGCGCCATTGATCTTTATTCCATAATCGGCGGCATGGTGTATATATTCAAATACCTGGGCACTTTTCAGCAGCGCTTTCGTAGGAATACATCCCCAGTTCAGACAGATCCCGCCGAGTTCGGCGCGTTCAACAATTGCCACCTTCATTCCGAGCTGAGAAGCCCGAATGGCAGTAACATAACCGCCCGGTCCGCTTCCTAATACTATTACATCGTAGTTCATGATCTTAATTTGAGTCCGCAAAGATAGGGTAAAGGGGGCGGGTGGGCAAGGAAAGGAGGATTTGGTGTGAGGAGGGCGCAGAATCCTGTAATACAGCAGCCCGCAGGACTTTTCCAAAAGTGCAGCCGTTCAGTTTTTTAACACTAAAAATGTTTGCAGGATCGAAGCGGAATCAACTTCAGTATTGTTCTGTACAGAGATATTATTTTTTTTCTGCAGGGTTAAAAATATATTTTCCTGTTGCAGAAAATGAGGCCCGTTATATTTTATTTCCTGTTGAACGGTGCACTGCTTCCTGCCAGTTTTGAAATAATTGCGCTGCGGTTGCAGATTGCATTTGTGGAAGGAATGTTTTTTCTCCCGTAGTTCCGGTAAAATCTGAACGCTTAAAAATTCCTGCACCGATACCGGCAAGCATAGCAGCACCCAAAGCGGTGGATTCGGTATTTTCAGGCCTTATGACGGTCGTCTGCAAAATATCAGATTGAAATTGCATGAGCCAGTTATTTTTCGATGCGCCACCATCAACTTTTAATGCATTAACATAAATGCCTGTATCTTTTTGCATGGCTTCAAAAATATCTTTCGTCTGATAGGCGATACTTTCCAGCGCTGCTCTTACAATATGTGATTTATGTGTTCCTCGTGTTAATCCTGTAATGATTCCCCGTGCATACATATCCCAGTGCGGAGCGCCAAGACCTGTGAATGCGGGAACAAAATAAACGCCGCCATTATTTTCGAGTGCTGCTGCAATGGCTTCCGATTCCTCCGACGAAGAAATGATCTGTAACTGATCGCGCAGCCATTGCACAACGGCGCCGCCTATAAATACACTTCCTTCGAGTGCATAATCTGTTTTATTGTCAATTGTCCAAGCAATAGTCGTCAATAATTTTGAAGAGGAAATAACCGGTTTATTGCCGATATGCATCAGCATGAAACAGCCTGTTCCATACGTGTTTTTTGCAGTACCGGGTGTAAAGCATTGTTGTCCGAAAAGTGCTGCCTGCTGATCTCCGGCCACACCACGCACAGGAATTGCAACATCATTAATTATCGCATTTCCGAAATTATCCGCGGCATTTTTTATTTCCGGTAAAATATTTTCAGGAACGGTGAGTGCATCCAGAAGAAATGTATCCCATTGCAGGGTTTTAATATTAAAAAGCAATGTGCGCGATGCATTGGAGGTATCCGTCGCATGTGTTTTTCCGCCCGTTAATTTCCATAGCAGCCAGGTATCAATCGTTCCGCATAGCAATTCGCCGTTTTCAGCCATTTTTCTTGCACCGGGAACCGAATCCAGGATCCATTTAATTTTCGTTCCTGAAAAATAGGCATCCGCAACCAGACCCGTATTTTCCTGTATATATTTTTCCAGTCCGCTCTCTATTAATCCGGAACAAAAATCTGCCGTTCGCCTGTCCTGCCACACAATCGCGTTACAAACGGGCTTCCCCGATATTTTATTCCATGCAACAACCGTCTCACGCTGATTAGTGATGCCAATTACACTGATATCTTTTGCAGTTATTCCGGCTTTTATGAGTACGGCATTGACCGTGGAAAGCTGCGTTTCCCATATCTCTTCTGCGTCGTGTTCCACCCGGCCCGGATGCGGAAAATATTGTGTGAATTCCTTTTGTGCAATGGCGATCACGCGCAGCGATGCATCAAAAAGCACTGTGCGTGATGATGTTGTTCCCTGGTCCAGTGCAAGTATATATTTCATATCTGCATCTGCGAATTTTAATTTACCAGTTCGATTGTCAATAGCACAGGCTGATGATCTGAAAAATCAAAACCGTTATTTATCGTTTTGACTTTTTTCACTTTAATATTCGGGGATATAACATAAAAATCGATCAGGGTCTTAAAAGTATTATCATCGAGTGGTGTATCGAGGTGCCTGTTTGTCGGCGTGGTAGGATCATAGCACCATATCCATCCATCGGGTAATAATCCGAATTCCATGGCAGGCGGAATAAATGCATCGTATTCGGCAGTTTGAAAAGTATGGATATTAAATCCGGGAGGACACTGGTTCCAGTCGCCGCCTGCGATCACATAATTGCCTTTTTCGTATTCCGCTGTTAACCGGTCGCGAAGAAATTCCATTTCCTGTTTTTTTATTTCACCCGATTCATCATATGCTGAATTATGCGTATTGATAACAACGAGTTCTTTTCCGTTTTTCAGCGGATACTTTTCTATAAGAAAGCAACGGTCGAGAAAAAATATTTTTGTCGGCCAGCCGAAATGCCCGGGATATTGAATGCGTTCAGCAGATGCGGGTTGGTATTTTGAAAAAGTTGCAACACCGCTGTTTACTTTTCCAAACGGATGCAAATAAGGTTTCGGGACAAAATTTACATCATAATTCACCGCAAAGGCAGCGGTGTACGTTTTCAGCATGGAGGCAAGGCTGTCATATTGATTTATTTCGTAGGATCTTTTTGAGCAGATATCGATTTCCTGCAACAGAAAAAAATCTACAGAATCAGTCCCGGTGATAGTTGAATATTGCCCCCTGAAATCCTTGTCCCAGATCTCCCGCGGGGCGCGCACTGTTTTTCCGCCATCGAAGAAAAAATCTTCCTCCCTGCCTAATCCCCCGTATCCGAGGTTCCATATCATAAAATGCAGCACCGAATCCATTTCTGCGGATGCCAATCCTTTATTTTTTATTTCCAGAACATCCGTTTGCCCGGGAGCCGGTTTATATTCGGTCAGGGAACCATACATGATCACACCAACAACGTAAAGAAGAGGTATTGCAATAATGAAAATGACAATTCGGAGCCAGGGTTTTAATTTTTTCATAGCAGGTTTTGTACCGGTGTGAAATTACTTAAAAAAATAAGTTTATTTTTAAATCGAAATTGATAGTACATGCAGCATCAGACCTACCACTGGAAAAATAAGAAAGGGCAATCCATCTTTGCGCAAAGCTGGATGCCGGATGGCAAACCACGGGCTGTTATTTGTCATATTCATGGGCAGAGCGACCATAGTTCTAGGTTTGAACATGTGGCAGCTTTTTTTAATATACATCATATTGCCTTTTTCGCAGCCGACCTGATCGGGCATGGAAAGAGTGAAGGAAAAAGAGGGCATGTGATGCATTACGCGGAATATCTGGAAACAGTAGATCAGCTCATTGATGAAGCAAGCCGGAAATTTCCGGATCTGCCTTTATTTGTTTACGGTCACAGCACCGGAGGTCAGATGGTTTTACAGCATTCCATGCAAAGTGATAAAAATATCAGGGGATATATCGTCACTTCACCTCTGATACGCATAGCATTTGAACCGCCTGCCTGGAAGGTGGCGCTGGCAAAAAAAGTAAGAAAAATATTTCCGGCATTATCGCAACCCACCGGGCTTGATGCAAGCGGAATTTCCCGTGATAAAGAAGTAGTTAACAGATATGTTGCAGATAAAATGGTCCATGGAAAAATAACAGTCTCCGCTTTTTTCGAGATCATGAAAAACGGGAAGGATATTTTATTAAAGGCAGATAAATTGAAATATCCCATTCTGATGTTGCATGGAACAGCAGATAAGATCACATCACAACCCGCATCACAGGAACTTGCATCCCTGCGTAAAGATCTTATCACGTATAAAACGTACGAAGGATTGTATCACGAGATCCATAATGAACCTGAAAAAGAACAGGTTCTCAATGATATACTTAGCTGGATAGAACTGAAATTAAATTCCTGATATGCAATCCAATACCTATAGATCTGTTCTGATCATTTATTTCGCGCTCATTGCGGGTATGCTTATTTTCGGCCTCGTTATTTTATTTGCCTTCGGGCAGGAAACGCACGAACCGTACACTTTGGAAATGCTCGGCTATATCGCGATCACACTTTCCATTGTCGGTCCGGCCGCGGGACAGTTTCTGTATACGAAGCAAATTGCCGGACTCAGAGACGCGACTCCATTGTTTAAATTAACGGAATGGCGCTCCGCCGTTATCATAAGAAGTGCCACTACAGAGGCTCCATGCCTTTTTGCAGGTGTTGGTTATATGCTCCACGGAGCCACTTTATTTCTGATCATTTATGTGGTTATGCTCGCCTGGATGTTTTATAACTGGCCGGGAAGAATAAAAGTGATGCGTGAACTGAGTTTAACCGAAGATGAATTAAATGAAAACTGAGTACTGATAACACTGCTTATTTTATCTTGTTCTGTTCAGACCCATCGCCTTCAGCATCCATACAGGCAAAGATTTTTCCGGATCGCGTTTTTGCAGATTGATATACCATCCGATCTTTTTTAATACCGGAACCTTATGTGTCTCTACAAATTCGATGAGTGCACCATCCGGATCATCGATATACGAAAAATGTCCTGCTGCTTCACCCATATCAAAATGATCGCCGCTGTCAACCGTAAACGGATATCCTTTATCAGCACATAATTGTTTTAATTCTTTCATTCCCTGAATATCGAAACAGAGATGAATAAATCCAAGATCCCCCCAGTACCGGTCTTTGAATATCTTGTTAGGCGTGCGGCCGTAAATTTGCACCAGTTCAATTTCTCCGTTGCCCAGTAATTTGCTGAAGGGTCCGCGGCGGGATGCAGATTGCGCAAGCAGAACTCTTCTGGAAGAAATATTCCCCCCCGGCAGGACGGCGGTATCTGAAAATGTATCTGTTTTGTCAAATACTACTGTGTCGAAGCCGAGAATTTCACCGTAGAATTTTTTACTTCTTTCAATATCCGTACACCCGATCACCGCACCGTACGATCCTCCGGTTTTAAAATTTGTTTTCCCGAACCAGTCATCAGCCTTCACGATCTCAAATATATTTCCGTAGAGATCCTGCAGATAAAAATGTTCATCCCCATTCGGATTTTTGGAAATTTCTCCGCAAAACCGAACATTTTGTTTTTTAAGGAAATTATAGGTTCCCTGAATATCCCTGCTTTTTATTTTGCAGGCATAAATGCCGAGGTCGCCGAATTGTATTTCAAAGGCAGCTGCTGCGGGTTTCCGTGAAGTATATTGCCATATCTCAAAACCGCCGCCTCCATTCATGTTGATGGCGAGTATTGCATGCCGTTTATGTGGTTTGCCACCTGTATAGGGCAACATCAGATTTGCTTCCGCCGCTTCTTCAAAAATCTTTACATCCATTCCGAATTTCTCCCTGTACCATCTCCATGCTTCGTGCAGGTATGGAATGCCGATCCCGATCTGTTGAATTCCGCTAATAATTGGCTTCATGAAATTGTTTTATGCTATTCTATTGTTGGAGTGAATATTGAAAAAAAATATTCCTGTTAATGCTGCAGGTTTTAAAATATACATTTTATTTTGACGCGACGTTTGTGATGAGCCGGTAATATAATCCCGGAAAAAATCTTCGGATATGTGCCATGAGAATTTCTTTTCCGCCGATGAGAACTTCCTTTTTATTTTTGCGGATCGCGTGCATGATTTTCCGTGCACAGATATCCGCCGGCATGCCGTTCGCCTGCCCGGGATCCATTTTTCCCTGTTCATGTCCGTCTCCCTTTACAGCATGCAGTGAAATTTCTGTGTGAATATATCCGGGTAAAATAATATGAATTGTAACCGGAGAATTTTTTATGCGTAACTCAGCGCGCAAGGCATCGAAATAACCGATCAGCGCATGTTTACTTGCACAATAGGTGGAACGGTTCGGAACACCGAATTTTCCTGTGATACTGCTCATTAAAACAATTCTTCCGTTGCCGTTTTTTTCCATCAGCGGCAAAACATATTTTGACAAAGCCACAGCGCTGAAATAATTGACGTTCATAATGCGTGTTTCGATGGCGGATTCTGTTTCGAGAGCAGAGGATCGCTGACTGATACCGCCATTGTTGATCAGTATATCAATACGGCCAAAAAGTGAAATTGCTTTTTCTGCAACAGCGTAAAGTGCATCAATATCTGCCAGGTCAACCGGCAATATTTCGGCCTTCGATGTGAATTGAAGACAGTCTTTTTTTACGCGTTCGAGTTCTTCCACCCTACGTGCAGAAAGGATCAGAAATGCTTTTTCACGGGCAAATTGCCTGGCAAGTTCCTCGCCGATACCGGAGGATGCGCCTGTGATCCAAACCACCTGACCTTCAAACATGCCGCAAATATAAAGATTGACGGGAAGCCTGTGATTTCATGCGGTGTAAATTAAGGCATATCAGTGAGTAAACGTTCCATGATATAGTCGGACTGAATATCTTTTCCAAGCGTAAATGATGTGGTGCCGGTGATCTCAAAACCTAAGTGCAGATAAATTTCTATCGCTTGTGCATTTTGTTGCCATACACCCAGCCACACCGTTGTGCACCCTGCATCTTTTCCGAACCGAAATGCCTCTCTTATCAATACGCTGCCCGTGCCGGTGCCCTGGAAGGTACGGTCAACATAAAACCGGGCGATTTCCATCCTCCGGTCGGCCCCCGGTTTCAACTGGATATAACCGATCAGGGTATTTCCGGTATGCGCCAGGAAAATTGTTGTCAGCGTATCATGCAGGAGATCAAGTATATGCTCCTCCGTAAAATGCGCCCGGATATACTGTTCCATGTCTTCGGCAGTATTTGCATGTTGTTAGGCAGCATAAAAAGTCGCGGATGCCAGTTGCGACAGGGCCCCTGCATCTGCGGGAGTTGCGGGGCGGATCTTTATCAGCTCTTTTTGCATAACAGGATATCCTATTCAGCTCCGAAATTCGGCTG
>CAYTFT010000086.1:0-8270 GCA_964437155.1 uncultured Chitinophagales bacterium
ATTTCCCCACCATCCGTCGCCCGCAAAGAGTTCATTGAAAACAAATTCATCTAAAACAAATTGTCCGTAAAAAGAAAATCGCTGCAGAAAATTCCATTTCCAGTTCATCCCGAGAAGAACATTATCACTGCTGCCAAGTCCGCTTTCCACGGCGCGGTAAAAAATAACGGGATTAAGATAGTTCAGTTCAAATCCGGTTTGCTGACCACTGTAATCTGTTCGGTCAAATACAATGGATTCAAATAATCCGATGTTCAGATTTTTGTATACGGGAATACTGAGATGATGCAGTGCCGCGTATTTTTTATGCACAAGCGAATTATAAATGTTCGAACCGTCATAATTCGCCAGCTCCGTAAAATAATTTTCATACTGCACCCGCCAGATATCCGTTGATATTTTCAGGAACAGGTGGTCCTTTGCATTATCGCTCCATATCATACTCCTGATGCCGTCACCAATAAAGATTTTATCCTGTCCGAACTGCAATGCAATATGCTCTGTCGCATTAAAGGAGATATATCCATGCGCAGATAAATAATCGTAACCGGATTCCTTAAAAGTTTTTGCAACACCTTCTCCGGGTATCACCTGCGGAGCAGCGTCGATCCTGTCGCGTACATAGCCGGGAAATTTTGCCTGGTTATCCGTGGCATAAAAATAAAAACCGACGGTATTATCCACGCTTCCCCGCAATTCGATGCCGCGAGTGTTTATGAAGAGCAATCCCGTATCGGTTGTCGATGCACCGAATTCGTTGTGGATCACCGGATTTATGCGGACAGTGAAGAATTGATATAAAGTAGCCGGATCCCGGTAGAAGAAATTAAACAGGGAACCTGTATAATAATCGTCGGTATCACGCGCACAAAATTCGTCGTTATCGGCACAGAGATAACGCACATCGAACATCGACCTGGCAGAAAGCGAATTGGCAGTAAGATCTCCGGATTTGGCATATGCCAGGGTAAGATCCGCAATATCCTTCCGCAAATATGGTTTATGTGCCGTATGCAGATACCGGTAAGCATTTCCGTACTGAATATCCATCCTGTCGGCAAGATGATAACTGAAACTGTTTAAAGGTATATAAGCATTGCCAGCCTGTGGAAATGCTACAGCAGATTGCGCGTGCACAACACGGATCGCACCGGCACTTACAAAGAGAAGAAAGAAGAAGATTGACTTACATTTGTAAACCAGACTGTTGAAAGGCACGGCGTTTGTTTTGATGCTGTAATTTTTGCAGAGATAATAAAAAAAACGAACATGAAAAAACTGACATTTCTCCTGATCCTGTTTTCCCGCATCGCCTTAGCGCAAAACCTTGGCTTTAATGGTTCCGGTTTTTTTGAAAATTATAATGCTGAGGTCGAACAGTACCTCACAGATATGCAACAGCCTTTTACCATTCGGGTGCCGGGCGGCTCCATTTCTAAATTTCATGATCCTTATAATGTGCAGAAGGGATGGGGATTGTCGGAAAAAAATATACAAGACTGGTTCGATAAGACAGGATTTGATGAGGATGGCAACGGACTCGAAAAATGGATGCGTAAAGCAGGTGAGCAACCGGATCATTCGTATCTCGATGACCTGATTGCTTTGCAGAAAAAATTCCCTTCCATGCAGGTAATTTATGTATTGAATGTACTGAACAGTACACCGGAAGCCAATATGCAGGCGATCCGGTACCTGATGCAAAACCATGTACGGGTAGTTGGTGTGGAAGCCGGAAATGAAGTCTACGGAAAATATGCATCCTTCAGCGAATATGTTTCTGATTTCGAACCGGTTTTCTCAAAAGTGGAAAAGGAATTTCCTGCCATAAAAAAATCATTGATCGCCGGCGCCAATCTCAACAGAAAGGAACTTGTAAAATGGAATGATGATCTTGCTGCCTATTCGGGAAATTATGATGCCGTATCGATCCATTATTACTATACGGCAAAAGAGCTCGGCTCTGTATATGATATGATCCCGCTGAAAACACAATATGATCCGGCTTCCGGAAATGCCGATCTCGATAAAGCCTTTACGAAAGCTGCCGAAGTACTGATGGAAAAAAGACTTCTGGAAGATGGTATTGCTTACGCGAAAAATCAATTCAAAGGAAAAGAAATCTGGATCACCGAATGGAATACAAAACCGTCTGAAAGGTTATGTAACACAATCGTGAACGGCGCATGGCAGTTTCAGGAGATGATGACCTTGCGCGATCAGGTGCCGTTTCTCATTATGCATAATGGCGTGAGTCCCGATAAATACGGAATGATATCAAAGCGATCAGCCGCAGATAGTGAGCAGGGCGATATGTTGAAACGGATCGGTTACTGGTCGTATATGCTTGCATCAGAAGCCGGAACCGGACCGCGGTTGATAAAGGGAGAAAAAGTTTCCGTACAAAAAGATGCTGATGGGAAAACAGCGATTTGGTTCACAAATCTGGATGCCGCGTATAAAGCAGAGATCGATTACGGAAAAGATAAAACTGCAGTAATTACCATTAATTATGTCAGCGGCAGCCATTTATACAGCGCCGCCGGAACTGCGGGTTACATGGGGAAGAAAAGTACGCCGAGTTATGAAGTGAACGGCATACAGCGGGAAACATTCAGCGGTACAATTCCTCAGAATGCGTACGGGTACATTCTGGTTACATATAAATAACACGGAAAATACGTATTCATAAATCCAATTCGTTTTCAGGATTAAACGGATACACCTGCCTGCGGTCAAAGCATTATTGACAGATGGCAAAGTGTTTGCTTAATGGGATTTAATGCATGCATATGATTAGTCAGCAACAAAAAATACAGCATCTCTACCTGCGGGCGGCATTTGGTGAAACACCTGCTGTGATCAGGCAAAAATTAAATATCCCACTCACTAAAATTGTTGATGAACTTTTTGACAGCACAAAGCAATATCGCTCTCTGCATTATCTGGAAGATCCCGTAAAGGGAAAAGAGGTTTCTAATTTCCGTATACTTTTTATGATTCTGAAGTCGCAGGAACAGATGCGCGAATTAAACGGAGAATGGATCAAAATGATAGCAGCAACCAGTTCCGGGTTCCGCGAAAAAATGACGCTCTTCTGGCATGATCATTTTGCTACTTCCACACAATTTGCCTGGCTTATGCAGGTGCAGAATAATACACTCAGAAAAAATGCGCTGGGCAAATTCGGAAAATTACTGCATGCAGTGGCAAAAGATCCTGCGATGATCATTTATCTCAATAATCAGCAAAATAAAAAGGATGCACCCAACGAAAATTTTGCACGCGAGGTGATGGAATTGTTTACCCTCGGTGAAGGCAACCTGTATTCTGAAAAAGATATTAAAGAAGCGGCGCGTGCATTTACCGGATGGGCGGTAAATAAAAAGGGTCAGTACGAATTTTCAGAATTGGATCATGATAACGGCGAAAAAGAATTTCTCGGCAGAAAAGGAAATTTCAACGGCGAGGATATTCTGAATATCATTCTGGAGCAAAAGGAAACAGCACAATATATTACCCGGAAAATATACCGGGAATTTGTAAATGAAGATCCGGATCCTGTAATTGTACAACAGCTTGCGGATGCATTTTATGCTTCTGATTATGATATCGCCAAACTCATGCGGTCAATATTTACTTCCGACTGGTTTTATACAGAAGAGAATGTGGGCGCCAGAATTATTTCACCTGTTGAACTGATCGTGCGGTATAAAAAACTAATTGCCCTCGATTTTAAGGAGGATAAAGCATTGACGAATTTGCAGAAAGTATTGGGGCAGGTTTTGTTTTTTCCGCCGAATGTTGCAGGCTGGCCGGGCGGACGCAACTGGGTGGATAGTTCAACGCTGACCCTGCGGATGAATATTCCGGTGCGTATTGTGCAGGGCGGGGGATTCGACATCCGTCCGAAACCTGAATTTGAGGATGCTCCCGAAGATGAGGCTATGCTCAAAACAAAAAAGAACGCTGAAGTAAAGTCGGATTGGTCGAAACTGGTTACGGCTTTCAAAAATGTTGGCCCCGCAGAATTGACATCCGCTGTAATTGCTGCATTCATTCAATGCCCGGCCGATAAAATTGATACTGCACTCATCGAAAAATATGTTGACCATTCAAGCGATGAAAAGCTCATCATAAGTACCATTGGCATCGTAATGTCATTACCTGAATTTCAACTCATCTGATCATGAAAAGAACAAGGCGGGATTTTATCCGGTATTCTTCACTTGCATCTGCAAGTTTATTCATGCCGAAATTTCTGAAAGCATCTGCAGGATTTCTTCCGGCTGATATCCGCCCGAAGGTGCTGGTTGTAATACAGTTTTCCGGAGGTAACGACGGGTTGAATTGTATCGTGCCATATACAGATGATCTTTACCGGAAACTGCGTCCCAATATCGGCTATAAAAAGGAGGAACTTATCCGGCTGAGTGATGATAT
This sequence comes from uncultured Chitinophagales bacterium, assembly GCA_964437155.1. Lineage (GTDB taxonomy): Bacteria > Bacteroidota > Bacteroidia > Chitinophagales > BACL12 > UBA7236. The sequence goes on from CAYTFT010000086.1 coordinate 4,444, forward strand.
CGGAATGAATATGAATTTGCAGGGACTTGCAGATCTTTTTTTCGATGGCAATGTGGTATTAGTGAATAATGTCGGTTATCCTAATCCGAATCGCTCGCATTTCCGGTCGATGGATATATGGCAGTCGGCAAGCGATGAAAATGAATATCTCCAAAGCGGATGGATCGGACGCATTTTAGATGCGAGTTGCAACAATTCCTGCGCAAAGCCGCATTATGCTGTGGAAATAGATGACAGCCTGAGCCTTGCATTAAAAGGAAGTAAAATGAGCGGGTTTGCCGTGCGTGACCCGAAGCGGCTGAAGGAACTGAATAAAAATCCGCTGATCGATTCGATTGCACATAATTATTCGCCCTATCAAAATGATCAGCATAATGTGGAATATCTGCATAAATTACTCGCCGATTCAACGGAAAGTACAGAATATATAGCTGAGCAGGCCGGGAAATTTACCTCTACAGCCGCTTATCCGCAAAATGCTTTTGCAGGTCAGTTAAAAACGATCGCTGAACTTATAATATCGGAAACAAATACCAGTGTTTATTATGTTTCGCTCAGCGGTTTTGATACACATGCATTGCAACGCAACCAGCAGGAACGGCAGTTAAAAATTTACGGCGATGCGCTGAAAGTATTTTGTGATGATCTGAAAGCGCATAATAAGTTTAAGGATACGATGGTGATGACCTTTTCTGAGTTCGGCAGGCGCGTTGAAGAAAATGGCAGCAAAGGAACAGATCACGGTACTGCAAATAATATTTATATCATCAGCGGAGGATTGCGTCAGGGTGGTATGCTGAACGATATGCCGGATCTTTCAAAATTGGATCAGGGCGATCTAATCTATCAGCTGGATTTCAGAAGTGTTTATGCCACCGTCATGCATAAATGGCTGCAGGTAGATGCCGGTGCTGTGCTGGGAAAAAATTTCACGCAGCTTGATTTTATCTGACGCTGTATATCAGCTTCTGGCATTCTGTACTTTATTTTTTAACCGGTTGAGCACTTTCTCCCAGAGAATTTCATAAGGAATAATTTCCCACTCATTGACCATATTATTTCCCTCCGGATCACCTTCCTGCATTTTTCGGAGATATTTCTGTGCCATCTGTTTCGTGCGTTCATGGCCGAAATCTTCTTTCACCATGGTGAGCAGCATTTTCAGAAAACAGGAACTTCTGTAGGCGTCGTCGCGGCGCAAATAGCGGCTGCAATAAACATTCAGCGCTTCAGCACGGTTAATGATGCCGGTATATTCCCCTTTTTCAAGCATGTATAAGATCTGAATAACAAGGATGGAAACATTATAGCCTTTCTTATCCTTGGTGAAATTGGGCACCTCATTCAGGAATTTCAGCAAACGAAACTTGCGTTTTGCCGGATCACTGCTTAATAATTCTTTATTCAATCCCTCGGTCTCAAAAATATAGTTGATATATGCTTCGAATATTTTCCATTTTTCTTTCCGCTCCTCATTGGTATAGGCAAACCGCGGATGATTTAATACTTTAATATAAATACCTGCGGCATTGATATAATTTTCAGTATGCATTGCCAGTAAAAAATAATATTCCAGGAATACGAACCAGTTATTGCTCCCTTCCGGAACCAGTTCAAGACATTTTTCCGCGTTTTTTCTTCCGTTGTCGTAATCGCGCAACTGCAGATAGGTGCTGATCTTGATCAATGCAAGGTTGGCAAGTTTTATTTTCTGATTGAAATTCGGTGTGCTGTTGAGCCAGGCTTCCGCTTCCTCGCAAACGGATATTGTTTTATGAAATTCACCTTTGATCTGCGTGGCAAGTATCCATATCTGATAGCGCAGAAAATGCAACTGGTAACTGTCGGACTGCATGCATAATTTATTTACATCATGCAGATATTTATCAGCCGTATGCCTGAGTTCCTCATTATTGGATGCTGATACCGCAAATTTGATCGTGAGCCGCTGATACATCTCTTCAGCGCGGATCTCTTCTTCCACATGCTTTAATGCCTGTGTGGTAATGGCTGCAAATTCCTCGTATTCCCTCTCATTACCCGTTAAACTCGCATGACTCATCAGGATGCGGGAACAATTCAGAATGATCTCCGAAAATTTATAATTCTGGGCAACGCCCAATGTTTTTGTGGCGAGTTTAATAGCCGTATTTCGGGCACCGCTGTTCAGCAGAATCCTGATCTGCGCCCAGTTCTTATTACAGGTATAATTTGCCCGGTGGTAATCAGAAAAACTGGGATCGTTGCTGTCCAGAAAAAACAGGGTATTCAATAAACGCTTGGTGAAACGCGATTTGAGCTGGCGGTATTTATCGTCGAGCGGGGAGGTATTATACAGGAACTGCGCTGCTTCCTCATCTGTACTGAACTTATCGGTAACCAGCCCTTCGTAAAACTCATTGAACTTGCTCTCTTTCTTATTCAGGAGGCTCTTGTCGAATATCTCGATCTTGGATATCCTCTTTTTGGTCACAACCTTACTGATTTCAACCAGATTTTTCATAAGCGCTTTTATTATAAAGGTTCGATAATTAGCTAAAAAAGGATGAATTTCAAAGCCTTCGCCGGATTTTGAGGAGGTTACCGCTGAATCTACCTGTCACAAACTTAGACAATATTTGCCGGAAATACGAAATGAAGAGAAAAATATTTATCCGGGAACAGCCTTGTTTTATGGGATTTATATGCTGTTTTCGGGATTTTCATGTTTTTCAAAAATGTCACTAAAATTTAGAAATATAAATAGTTTGTTGATTATAAATGCTTGTATGACTTGCATTATATCTGTTTTTTTCAATTTAACCTTGTTTAAAACAGGTCACAACTAAAATTTTGGTGTAACGGGAACACCTGTCCGGTTTTTTACTTTTGAAATGTTAACAGCAATATTCATCAACTAAATCGCATTGACTATGGCCTATCTTTTACAGAGCAAAATTCCCGTGAAGGCAATCGTGATTATTGATATGGATGAGTTATAAATTTATTGACAGTTGGTTTGTTTCATAAATTAGGTTCACGACCAGAAGGAGGCGAAAGCCTCCTTTCTGTTTGTACAGGGTTTTCAGAACCTGCGGGAAGTGGCGGAAGGGTGGCAATACAGCTAATCCTTATTTTGCAATACGCTTCCCGGCAAAAAGGAGTCACAACATCACCGGGTTCAAATAAAAAAAGCGGCACCGGGCCGCTTTTGATCGTTTAGATTTTATTTTCTTCAACTGGCAATCTTCAACTGACTCAGTTTTGACTGGTTGAATTTGTTTGTCGCGTAATCAAGTGTGAGATTAAAGGTTTTAATTTCAGGATTTGAGGGCAATTCAAACATGGCATCTGTAAGTAACGCCTCACAAATAGAACGCAAACCTCTCGCGCCCAGTTTAAATTCAATTGCCTTTTCAACTATGAAATCCAATACACTTTCCTCGATCACCAGATTGATGTTTTCGATCTCGAAAAGTTGTTCATACTGCTTCATGATCGCATTCTTCGGTTGTGTGAGAATTGCGCGTAAAACATTAGCATCGAGCGGGTCAAGATGGGTGAGCACCGGCAGCCTTCCGATGAGTTCGGGGATCAGGCCATAAGCCTTCATATCCTGTGGCGCAATATATTGTAACAAATTATCTCGATCGGTAGTATGCATATCGTCATTCCGCTTGAACCCGATCAGCTGGGTCGCTGTGCGGCGGGCGATAATTTTTTCAATACCATCAAAAGCGCCTCCGCAAATAAACAGTATGTTCTGCGTATTCACCTTTACCATCTTTTGTTCCGGGTGCTTTCTTCCGCCCTGTGGCGGCACCATTACCTCTGTGCCCTCCAGCATT
>CAYTFT010000087.1:0-8264 GCA_964437155.1 uncultured Chitinophagales bacterium
GAAAAGAAAACTGCGGAATTATCAACGCCAAGCCGGGGAAATGCATTTTCCGCAGCAAAGGCAAAATTGAAAAATGTATGCATCACGCCTTTCGGAACGCCGGTGGTTCCGCTGGTATACATGATGGTGCACAAATTTTCGATGGGATGCGTTACGTCCTCATTAACCGGTTCAAACCTTGCGATAATGGAATCCCAGTTCTCGAAATCACTGATCCCGTAAAATGGATACGCAATACAGGGTAAATCATCCGGAATACCGGGCTTTAAATAGGACCAGTCGTCGAGTTTCCCGACGAACAGCATTTTACTTTCGCTGTGCACGAGTATCTGCCGCACTGTTGTAGGCGCCATATTCGGATACATCGGCACGGAAACATGGCCTGCCATCCAGATGGCAAAATCGCTCAGGATCCAGTGCACACAATTTTTGGAGAGAATAGCGATGCGACTGCCGGGTTCCAGATCCAGGGAACGCAGATAGGCCGCCATCCGCCGCACCTGATCACCGCATTGCCGCCAGGTATAATTTTTCCATTCGCCGTTGATGGGCTGGCGAAGAAACAGGGTATCGGCCTGTAATTTTTCCCATTTATAAAAAGTTTCCAGCGGCGCATTGATCTTAAGTGGTGATTCCATAAAGTTATCCTGTTTTAATGGCTGAGCACATGAACTGATTACGTGTGCCTAAGATAGTATATTGCGATCATCTCCATAATGACTTTTTCGATTTTTCGGAAATTAGTTTTGCCGGGGCATCCTGCTATTTTTTACAGGTACTGAATCTTTATGCAATTTTGCATTATAAAATTAAATGAGGGCAACATGGACGAACAGGTAAAAAGGACTGAAATTGCAGAACTGGGTGAATTTAAACTCATCGATCATCTGACGCGGAATTTTGAAATAAAAAATCCCTTCACACTGAAAGGGATCGGTGATGATGCTGCCGTAATTGATAATACCAATAAACTCACTGTTGTAACAACCGATATGCTGGTGGAAGGTGTGCATTTCGACATGATGTATACGCCGCTGCTGCATCTGGGATACAAAAGCGTGGTAGTAAACCTGAGTGATATTTATGCAATGAATGCGCAGCCCCATCAGATCACGGTTTCGATTGCTATTTCCAACAGGTATTCGGTCGAGGCGCTCGAAGAATTATACGAGGGCATTCACCATGCCTGTGCTTATTATGGTGTTGACCTTGTTGGCGGAGATACCACTACAAGTTTGAAAGGATTAATTATTTCCATCACTGCGATCGGCGATGCAGTAGAAAAAGATATTGTTTATCGCAATGGCGCCAAACCCGGAGATCTGGTTTGTGTTACCGGTGATCTCGGCGCTGCATTTGTCGGATTGCAATTACTGGAAAGAGAAAAAAGAATCTATCTGGAAAATCCGCAAATTCAGCCGGACCTGGAAAATAAAAAACATATCATCGGCAGAATATTAAAACCCGAAGCGCAGAAAAAAACCATCGAATTTTTCAGTGACCGCGGCATCATTCCCACGAGTATGATAGATATTTCGGACGGGCTTTCCTCGGAGATCCTGCATATATGTGAGCAGAGTGATTGCGGTGCGCTTTTATATGAAAATGCAATTCCCATTCATGAAGAAACCTATGCACAGGCAATGCAGTTTAATATGGAGCCGCTTACCTGCGCGCTCAATGGCGGAGAGGATTATGAATTATTATTTACTGCGGATCCGCAATATGCAGATACCATTGGCGAAAATCCGGATATTGCCGTCATCGGGAAAATTGTTCCGAAGGAAAATGGTGTTTTCATTAAAACAAAAAATGATAATTTATTCAGGATCACGGCACAGGGATGGGATAATGCAAAAAAATAACGGTATCAGGAAAGTAATCTAATTATCCAGATAGAACGGAACATTATATGCCCTGCCTTCAATTCCCACAGAAAGAATATAGATCCCTCTTTCGTTGTAGATTAATTTGATGCTGTATGTTTTTCCGGGTTCTATTTTCGAGAAAACACCTTCCACCACCTGCTGACCCTGCATATTGAATACATAAATATCGGCACGGTCATCGGATTCAATATTCATAAGAAATTTAACAACACCTTTTACCGGATTCTGAATGATCCAGATCACTTCATCATCGGGATAATATACAGTATCCGGTGCAACAGTATCTACTTCGGTAACACAGTCATAGGGCAATCCGAAAAACCATGGTGCAGCAGTAGCATCGGCTGCAAAAAAATCAAAAATTCTCCCTCCCACTTTTTGTTGACCGCTGCCCGATAAAAAGAATCCGTCTTCCGCCGTATCATAATCAGACGGGCACATCCAGCGAAGGTCGTCCCATGCGCGTAAATTCTTTCCATCGGCCCAGAAATTCGGACCCCATGCGGTCCAGGCTGCTTCAATATCATCACCGGAATAAGCAAGTAATGAATCACCGCCGATCTGTCTTTCAATTGCTGCTTTAATTGCGAAATCTGTTAAATACGGAACCGGTTCAGCGAGAAACGGCGCATTTACATGTAAGGTATCTGTATATCCTCCGTATTGTAATCCGGAGATATATAATAATTCGAGATTAATAAATTCTGATTTCAGTCTTCGCATTACCGATACATATCTTTCTGTAAGGGTATCAATATATGCTGATTCAGTTATCAGCGAATCGGAATAATCGGGCGCCATCAGCCAGATGATCCGCACTTGTTTTTTTTTCAGATTGGCTGCCTGCAGAAAATCATTTACATCCTTGTAATAATTATCATCCGCATCATCGCTTATCATATCTTCCAGCCCGTATGCATCGATACATCCGTTCACAATTCTGAAACAGGAATCACCATATCCGTTGTCTTCATATTGAGAGAGCATTTTATTGAACGATCGTCCGGCAGAGGAAGAACCTAATCCGAGCATCACCATTTTCCCGTAAACGGTATCAATATCTCCGTCGAAATTGATCGGCAGCAAATTGCCGGCTATTGCAATTCCGGAATCGGCATGCGCAGCAGGCATCGTATTAAATCCGCCGGGATATAAACCACCCTGACGGCCGTTATAAAAATCAGAAAGAAGATCTACGATCGGAATTTTTCCTGTTGAATCGTTTTCACAATTTATCTGCGCCGCTGCCGAAAAATAAAATTGAAAGAGGAAAAAGAAAGCAGCAACTCTCCATAAACTGTTTTTCGATATCGGCATCCGGATGGTCGTTACTTAACAATTTTATTTATTGAGAATAACCGGCTGCGTGAACATTTGTCCGCCTGCCATAATTTCAACATAATAAATCCCCGAAGGTTTTCCGGTGAGGTCAAGAGAATATCCCGAATACACATCATCCGAATAATGATCATCTGCATAAACAAGTTCACCTGTATTATTGATCACTCTCACCGTCATATCACCCGTAAATGCATCCTTCAGATCAATATAAAATTTCCCTGAAGCCGGATTCGGATAAATGGTAATATCTGCCTTGGAAATAACGAGATCATGCGGAACAATTATATTTCCGTCAGCATTCCGGCCTGTTGAACAGGAAGCCCATTTCGGTCCGGCCATGAACCAGCTTTTGCATAAAGTATCTGTTCTGAAAAAATTCAACAGAATATTTGCGAGTTTATCTTTTCCTGCGTCATTGAGATGATACCCGCCGCCGTCCAGTGCAAATTCTCCTTCACAATTCCAGGTAAGGCTATCATAATTATTCGGATTGGTTCCATCTGCCCACAACGGTGGTCCCCAAACAATGTAGGGTGCAACGCGTCCGGGTTCTTTATATTTCAGGGTCGGATCGCCGAGAATCTGATGTTTAATAAGTTCTTTTACTGCGAAATTATGGTGATAGCTAACCGGTTCTTTTATAATATTATACAACGATTTAGTCGGATCGGCATAACCGCCGTAAGGGAAACCGCTGATGAAAACTACCTTTAAATTCGGATAATAATAGATGAGTGCATTTAATGCAACCGTAAAGCGCAGCATCATCGTGTCAATATAGCTTTCCAGATCGGTGCCGTTTGTATCGGTACGCGAACTATGCATCAGCCAGCCTACCTGCACCTGTGCCGGTGTAAGATCTTTTTCCGCAAGTTTAAATACCTCAATATAATCCCAGTATTCTTCGTTCCCGATATACATGCTGGTGATACCATCCGCACCGTTTGCAGCATTTACCGCTTTAACACATGGGCTGATATCATTATAGTCCTTCATGATATTGATCATATGATTGAACGGACCGCCAACAGTAGATGCACCAAAGCCGGCGAGAACAACTTTACCGTTTACATAATCCACGTTGCCGAGCGAATCGAGTGGCTTAAGTTTTTTAACAAGCGACAATCCCTTGTTGAGATGCGATGTCGGTATTGTATTTACACCTCCCGGATACAATCCGCCCTGATGGCCCTCGTAAAATCCGGTGAGAAGATCAACAAGCGGAATAAGACCCGTTGAATCGTTTCCGCACATTAACTGTGCGCGTACTAAGGGAGAAAAAACAAGTGAGAAGATTAAAATAAAAATACTCCTTTTCATGGAATTAACAGTTTGAAAATTGATATGTAAAAAAATTAAATTCGTGCAAAATTAATGGCAATCCGGTTAAATGTATTTTATTTTTTGACAAGGAACGCGTGCGTGGTGATTTGAGCGGTTGTTCTCACACTGAGAAAGTAGACACCATCCGCAACATCACCCAGCGCAAACCTGCTGATGCAATAATTATTCTCCACCGGTTCTGTTGCTGTGTAAACGATATTTCCCATTGCGTCGGCAATTCTGACTGCAGCCATTCCGTTTTCCAAATTACTGACTTCAAAATATCCTGTTCCGGTATTCGGATTCGGGAATACCTGGATTTCCGTTTGCTCCGGGCCGGCAATTTCCGCTTCCCGCAGGTCAGGATCGCAAGCTGCCCATTTGGCCGAATAACTGAACCATTCGGCAGCAACCGTTGAATGTTTAAAGAACCGGTAGATCAGGTCGCCCTCTTTTTCTTTTCCGGAAACGGATAGATGATATCCGCCCCCATCATCTTTATAATCTTCAATACAATTCCAGCGCAAACCATCCGTAACATTCGCCCGCATACCATCGGCCCATAAATGCGGCCCCCAGGTTATCCAGGGTGACCTTCTACCGGGCAACGTATATTTAAGATCAGGATCGCCTTTTATCTGTCGTTCGACGACAAATTTCACGCTCCAGTTATTCCAGTAGGAAAGCGGTTCCACTATCATATCGTAAAAATCCTTGGTAGGATCAGCGTAGCCGCCGTAGTGAAATCCGCTGATAAACACCTCTTTCAGGTTCGGAAATTTTGCAAGCAGAACAGGCATCAGCGCTTCATATTTATCGGCAACCGAACGCGGCTGATATGGCCAGTATAATAATGAATCCACCCGTGAAGTAACCATGATCCAGGCGACCTCGACCTGGTAGCGGCTGAGGTTGGCATCGGTAAGTCCGCCATACACATCGTCCGTCCAGTACCAGTTATTCCCGATGGTGTCGATCATTACCTCCAGACCTTTTGCTCCAACAGCACAATTTGCGATCTTAAGGCAGGGATTAAGCGTAGTATCCATGTCTGCCTCCAGCTTAAAGTGATTGAAGGCATTTCCTGCGGTGGAAGCGCCGAGGCAGATGAAGCCTACCTTTCCATCGGCCCAGTCCACTTCGCCGGCAGCATTTAATGGAAGCACCTGTTTACTGATATTCATGCCGGCTGAAAAATGCGGCCAGGGCATTGTGTTCTGTCCATACGGATATAATCCTCCCTGAAACCCTAAGTAATACCCTGTTTGAAGATCGATCAATGCCTTCAGCCCTGTGGTGTCGTTTTCGCATTGAAGCTGTGCCTGCAGCCGGCCGGAAAAAAATAAAAAAAACAGTATAAGCGGAATTGCTTTCTGAGGAAACGGCTGATTCATATTGACACCTGAAAAGGATGTCAAATTTAGGCATTTTAATCATCACTGTCGGAAAGAAAGTTTAACTTTGCGAATCAAAGTGCTTCACAATGGAAGATCAACAACAATATGATTACCGCGGCGATCTGAAGGAGATCCGTTCGATGATGGAAAAATCATCGAAATTCATTTCATTAAGCGGGTTATCGGGAATAAGCGCCGGTATTGTTGCGCTTGCGGGTGCTGCTTCGGCATGGTGGTATATTCAAAACAACCTGATTTCCACCGGGAGGGACGGACGCATCGTTACGACGGTTAGTTTGCACGACCTCGCCTTTTTGCTCATTGACGGTGCCATTGTTTTATTTCTTGCCCTGGCGCTTGCAATTTATTTTGCCCTGCGTAAATCGCGTTTACAAAATTTACCGGTATGGAGTAAGGCTGCCGAATTCACATTGATCAATCTCCTCATTCCTTTAGCAAGCGGCGGCATTTTCTGCCTCATTTTATTTTATTATGAATTATATCTGCTGATTGCACCGGCGACTCTTGTTTTTTACGGACTTGCACTGGTGAATGCGGGCAGTTTTACATTAAAGGAAATACGTTATCTCGGATTAACAGAAATTGTTTTAGGGCTTATCGCGATGATCGTAACAGGTTATTCGTTGTTGTTCTGGGCGGCAGGATTTGGCGTTTTGCACATTATATATGGTGCTGTTATGTATTACCGGTATGAACGATGAAGGAGATCATTGCACAATTAAATAAAGAATTTGAGAACCGCGTACGGCTCGGCATTATGAGTGTACTCATCGTGAATTCGTGGGTGGATTTTAATTCCCTGAAAACATTACTTGAACTTACAGACGGAAATCTTGCAAGTCATATCAGTGCATTGGAAAAAGCCGGATTTGTGGAAGTGAAAAAAGCATTTGTCGGGAAAAAGCCAAAAACCACTTATCGCGTTACCCGTTCCGGCAGCAAAGCTTTTGAGGAGCATATCAATGCCCTGGAGAAACTCATCAGCAGAAAAAAATAACAGAGCGACCGAACCATGTATTATATGAAATTATTTATCCGATGGCTTGATCTGTATAAATGGCGGATACTAATTGCGGGAGCGCTTATCCTTTTCAGCATAATCCTCGTGACGGAACCCTTCTGGTTTATTGCTGCTGCTGATTCGCTGCGGATCCCGTATGCGATTTTTCTGATTGTATTTATTACTTTCTTTTTTATCAGGGGAAATAATGCGCTCACCTCAGGGGCTGTAATTGCATTATTGATTTTAGGTCCCGGAATCTGGAAATATTTCAGGCCCTCGGAGGAAACGCCCTTCGAAAAAAAAGAAGAAAAGAAAGAAATCCCTGTTGCCGATTTTTCTGTTTTACATTTCAACGTAAAAGAAAACAATAAACAAATTATTTCAGTGGCGGAAGCAGCATTGCAATCGGGTGCCGATATTGTTTCCATGCAGGAATTAAAAGAATCGTCTTTACGCGTGATCGACACGATAATGCAATCCCGGTATCCGTATGCACTTACCGACATCCGCATTAAAGGTTTATGAATGGCATTGTATTCAAAATATCCCTTAGAATATAAACGCGTGTTTGTGGAACATGATTTTCCGTTCCTGACGGGAAACATAAAAATTAAAGGACAGGTTCTTTCCTTCATTGCTGCTACTACGAGTACGCCAACAAATGATACCGGGTATGAAAAGCAGATCAAACAATTCAAATTCATCACTGCGTATGCGGATAGTATCACTACACCGCTGATCGTAATGGGAGATATGAATGCGGTTCCATGGAGCGATCAGATAAAAGGGCTCCTTGCCAATACAGATCTGAAAGACAGCCGTAAGGATCTGGCCGGAACATTTCCCGCGCAGTCTCCGGTGCAGATCCCTATCGATTATATTTTTCATTCTCCGGAACTCAGTTGCAAACAATTTGAAACGGTGGGGGGAACCACTTCCAACCATCTGGGTATTATCGGATATTATACATTCAGAAAAAACGATTTTGCGGATCGCCCCTTATCAAAATAAAATCTGCTATGATCAAAAGAGAAATAAACAGTTTCGCGGCAGCAATAAACGGACTGAAGCATTTTTTCCGCAAGGAACCGCATGCGCGTATTCATTTATTGGCGATGCTGGTGGTAATTGTCGCGGGATTTTATTTCGGTATCCTGCAGCACGAATGGATCATTATTCTGCTTGTATTTGGATTGGTGATCGCCGCGGAAGCGATCAATACGGCGCTCGAAAAACTTTGCGATTTTGTGCATCCGGCACAGCATGAAAAGATCGGTCTGATAAAAGATA
>CAYTFT010000088.1:0-8237 GCA_964437155.1 uncultured Chitinophagales bacterium
CTGACCATCAATATTGTAAATAAAGTTGGTACTGCCTATCAGTCGGCGAGTGTTTCCTCCGGTTCATTTTCCTATTTCACAGATACAGTTTTAGCCGGATGCAATAAAGCGGATACATTTTATATTCAGATCTATCAGGGAAATGCCGGATTCCTTTATTGCCATGATTATAATTTATCGTATACTGTGCTTCCTCCTTCCTACTCGGGTGATACAGAACCCAATGACAATTTTATTACTTCCACCGAATTACTATATGACACAGGTATGGAGGGACAAGTGGGATTCAGCGATCATACAGCTTATTATGATGGTGCAGATTATTATACAATAATCCCGGGTATTGACGGTTCATTAAGGATATTTACTGACTGCGATTTTACCGCCACCGGATCCAATGTATTGACCGTTGGTGTATACGACAGAAATAAAACATGGATCGGAAATATTAACCATGCGATCGGAGCGTTTGACCTCGCTGTTGCAGATACATCTTTATGGGGTTGCCGCGCCGGTGATACGATGTATGTAAAACTCCAGCTTGTTGATGTAAATGACTGCGGATATTCTTATTTATTGCGATACGATATTCTTCAGCCTGCCTATGCAAATGATCCAGAGCCAAACAATTCTTTTGACGATGCGATTTTACTTACAGACGCCGTCCCTTCAGAAGGACATGCCGGATTTTATCCCTACACCGATGACAATTATGATTTTTATAAATTCGAGGCAACAGCAGACGGAAATATGGATTTAGTTGTAAGCGCAGATTATACGAGTCCGGGAAATTACCAGCTCACCCTGCGTTTTTATGACGCCTTGTTTAACTGGACAGGAGATTATCATTTAAATGCAGGATCGTTCGGCTCACCACTTTTCGATACATTGCATTACGGATGTCTGCAACCCGGCGTTTCCTTTTATATCAGGACTTCTCTTGATGACATAACGAATTGCGGATATTCCTATCAATTAGATGTGCAGATGATCGACCCATCCTACAGTAATGATGCAGAGCCAAATGATGTATTCGGACTTGCACAATTTGTTGAACCCTTTGCATTTACAGAAGGTCATTTCAATTTTATCCCTGATGATGAAGATATGTATATGTTGTATAAACCGGATACCGGATTTCTGAAAATCTACACCGCGGCTTCCTTGATGGGAACGGAAATTCCTAATCTCACGATTGACCTGTTTGATAAATATTATACACTCATAAACACCTATCATCCGCAGATGGGAAACAGCCTCACTGTATTGAACGACAGTATTGTGATCCCCTCCATGGATCCCGACACGTTATATCTTAAAGTGCATGCAGATGCAGGCTGCGGCTCTTATGGATTTTATTTTACAACGCCAACAACATTTCCTGTTGGTACAGCAGAAAATGCAATATTTGATGAGGTATTTATTTCTCCCAATCCGGGAGACGGACATGTAAAGTTACATATTGAAACTTCGGCATCTGCAGATGCAATTGTGCGCATCACAAATGCGACGGGCGCTGAGATAAGCCGTCAGCATATTGTGCTTGTTGACGGAGAAAATAATTTTATGCTTGATTTCAGTGAAAATGCTGCGGGCATTTATCTGGTGAATGTGTTTTCAGGTGAAAAACATTATTCGTCGACAGCGGTGAAATGGTGAGGTTGTATCTGCCGGTGTCACGCATTGAATCCGCCAGAGTCCGGTATGTAAATTATCATAAGGAAATTGTTTTATCGGGGCGCCGACTCCGGCGGGAATATTTTTCTTATGAAAATATTTTTCGGGACGGTGACGTCAATCTTCAAATGTTTTTTTGATGGAAGGGTCGGTGATGATTATATAATCGCCCTGTCCTGTGAACTGCGACCAGTCAATGTTCGGGAAACTGTCATCCGATCCGGTGCTCAGGATCAAAGATTTTGCCTTTGGACGATAATTATGTAATTGATTTACAACGGCATAACCCTCATCACTATGAAACCTCCCGTTTACCTGCATCACTTTCATTCCTTTATTTGCTTTCAGATATTCTGCGATGGACCAGGCCATGGTAGCATCCCAGGTGGACTGACCCATGATCATATCCATACCCGGCATTGTAACAGGCATTGCGCCGGCGCTCGTATCGTGACCACCCATTACTTCAACAAGTTTATCGAAATATTTTCCTGTTGCAGTATCAAACGGAACAGGCGCAATAAATTTCTTTGACGCCTCCGGCAACTGCATCAGTCCCTCCATTCCTTTACGCACAGCAAGACTGGAATATCTTCCTGCAGCATTTGCACATACAACATCCATCTTTTTTTCTTTTGCAAATTCCACCATCGGTTTATAATCGCGGTAATTGCTCCATACACGTGCATCTTTCACGAAATTTTTTTCTTTTACCAGCCCCTGTAAATATTCATCCATTACAGGCTGCACGTCACGATCAAACATTTCCATGCTTAACGCAACATTGCCCGGATAGGCAGTATAAAATTTTTCGAGAATTGTTTTTTCAAGATAATGTCCCACCGAGTCATTGTGCTCTTCACCAAAAAACAATACATCGTAATTTGCCATATCAATGATAATGGCATCAATGCTTACTTCCTTTTTTTCTCTGACCGAATAAATGCGATAATTTTTTTCACTTAACTGTGCGAATATCTGACCGGTGATCAGCAACATCAAAACAAGAACATATCCTTTGTGCATAATTTTCATTTTTATTTTTCGTCAAAATTAGAGAAATCACGTCTAACCAGGGGAAATATTTCCCGATACAGTTTCAAATGGTTATGCCGAAAGTAATTCCCACGCTATTTCTCTGTTCCGCATTTATACAAGCATTGCCATGGGCAGAGCACGCAATCGAGGAATAATGATTCAGATTTTCGCCTGTTCAATATGCTTCTGGTTGTTAAAATGCCCTGCCGGACTTTATTGTGCGCAGGAATTATCCTACATTTGACAAAATTTTTCCTTCGATGCACGCACGATTTCTCCTTGTCAGTATAGTCTTATTATGTATTGTTACTGCCACAAAAGCACAACCCATTATCGTTGGTGGTGGTGCAGTGGCTGAGGACCCCTATCCGGACGCAGGTTATTATATACTCCCCTGCTGGAACGACCATCAGGATATATTACCGTTAACTGATCTTGGAACAGGATATTATATGGGTATTCAGGGCGGTTTGTTCCCGGGTGGTTCAAACACAGATGCAACCTCCCATCTCAACCTCGGCAAAAATATCAGCAAGAGCATCAAACCGCTGAATGTTTCTGACAGCATAGATTATGCGACCGGAGAGATCATTCTGACCGGCATCGGCGCATCTGTTGCCAGTGATGCTTATAATAACTGGAAACTTGCCATGATCGACAGCGACTGGGTTGATGTGAATAAATGCCTGAATGTTAAATCGACTTTTATCGGCGGGAAAACTATGACACAGATGCTCGATCCCGAAGCCTCCTATTGGGATAATTTTCTTGCAACGCTTGCCAGCAAAGGGATCGCCCCTTCACATGTTCAGATCGCCTGGATGCTTCTTCAATCGGAGATCGATACCAATGAGGTGAATGCTTATATTGATACGGTGGCCGATGAGTTCACTGCCATCCTGCAAAATCTTTATCTGTACCTGCCCAACCTGAAGGAGGTATTTATTTCCGGAATACACTACACCGGTTACACGGCTCCCGAACATAAACGGTACGATTATATGGTTGAACCCTTCGGTTACTGGTCCAACCTCGCGATAAAAGAAGTAATTGCGCGACAAATCAACGGAGATCCTGAACTGGATCCTGACGGCGTCGGAAAAGTTGCACCTTATATTACATGGGGCCCTTATTTCTGGGCAGATGGAATAAATCCACGGGCAACAGACGGACTCACCTGGCCTTGTGAAAACTTTCGGGATGATACAACAGGCGGCGGATTTCATTTAAAACCGGAGTATCAGTTCAAGGAAGGAACGCAATTCAGCACATTCTTCAGCACTAACCCTGTTGCGAAAATCTGGTATAATCAATCCGCTTCGTGGAATGCCTGCCCGGGTATCATGAAACATGCGGGTGCACGTGAGGAGGATGAACGGGAATTACCTGAAGCAACGCTTGAAATATATCCGGTACCGGCACATAGTGAAATCACCATTTCGGTTCCGACAGAATTCACACATACAACCGGTTTGTTTATTTATAACAGCACGGGTAAATTATTATATCAGGAACTATTTGATGCAAGGACTGCACTTGACAAAACCTATTCAATACAGAACCTTCCGGTCGGGATATATTATATTCAACTGATCTCCGGAAATAATAAATACACCGGGAATTTTGTTAAGCAGTAATTGCCGGCAATAGATCTGATTTTCCGGAACCAACATTTTTTCAGTTCTCTATGCAGATCATTCTGCGCATTTCGTTTTTAGGCAGGTTGCTTAATTTCATTAAATTTGTTCCGGGCAAACAGATGCATTTCAGAATTTTCTTTTTAACGGCTTTATTATCAGGTTGCATTACTGCAGTCTCCACGCAGGTAATTATTGCAGATGATTCAGTAATTGAAGAAGAGCCCTATCCCGATGCCGGATATTATCTGCTGCCCTGCTGGAACGACCACCAGGGATTTATACCGCTAACCGATCTCGGCGCAGGTTATTATATGGGTTATCAGGGAGGATTATTCCCGGGCGGGTCAAATACAGATCCCAATCCGCATTTTAATGACGGTAAAAATATCAGCAAGCAGATCAAGCCGCTGGATACGCTGAACAATATTGATTATATCAACGGGATGATCGCATTAATCGGTATCGGAGCTTCTGTTGCCAGCGATCCGTTCAATGTGTGGAAAGAAGAAATGAATGCGACGGACTGGCCGGGCGTAAATAAATGTCTGAATACAAAAGGAAATTTTATCGGCGGAAAAACAATGAATGATATGCTGGATCCGGAGAGTGATTACTGGAGTAATTTTCTTTCCGGACTCGCAAATAAAAACATTGCACCCAATCAGGTGCAGGTTGCATGGATGCTGCTGATGTCGGAGACAGATACGAATGATCTTGATTATTTTATCGACACTGTCTCCAGTCAATACATTTACATTTTACATAAGTTGCTGGATATTTGTCCCAATCTGCAACAGGTATTTATTTCCGGCATGCATTATTCCGGATATACTGCTCCCGAACACAAACGGTATAATTATATCAGAGAGCCGTATGCTTACTGGAATAACCTTGCAATTAAAAATGTGATCGGAAGACAAATTAACGGTGATACAGCATTAATTTATTCCGGTGCCGGAAAAAATGCCCCGTTCATTACATGGGGGCCCTATTTCTGGGCAGATGGCATTAATCCCCGCATGACGGATTCACTTACCTGGACATGTGATAATTTCAGGGATGATACCATCGGTGGCGGATTTCATCTGAAGGATGAATATAAATTCAAGGAAAGCGATCCCATTGCCGATTATTTTATGAACAATGCCATTACAAAGATCTGGTATAAAAATTCAGCGAGCTGGGCGGGTTGCGATGCCGCCCGTTTTGGAGAAGAAACCGGTTTTCTGGAAGAGGAAAAACTATATGTTCCCCTCCATGATACCGTGCAGGTGGCAGTTCCCGACGGGTTAACAGGATACACCGTCATTTCGATGTATGATAATTTCGGCACAAAAATATTTACCGATACATTTATTGCGCGGAATGAACTGGTGCGAAATTATCCGACAGATAAAATTCCATCAGGAATGTATTATATGCTGATGGTAAGCGGAGACAAAATCTATTCCGGCAGATTTACAAAACAGCAGGAATTGCAGTTTCCTTAACTGCAAAAAATAAATTCCACTTAGCAGAATGTCACATTACTGAATACCTTACGCATTCTTTCAGCTTCTACTATCAATTTCCCGTCGTGATCAACACCTCTTATTATTCCACTGTATTTTTCTCCGCCGGCATAAAAATCTTTTTCTGCATGCAGCCATAAAAGTTCCTGATGATATGCATCATCGATCTGCCGAAAGGCAGACGCCCGCAACTGAAGATAATATTTTTCGATGTGCATGCACAACGCATTGAGAACAGTATTTAAATCATAATTTTCACCTGTCAGCAATTTAAGTGATGCCGGATTCGGAATAGCAGGATCAAAAATCATCTGATTTACATTTAATCCGATCCCGATTATTGCATATTGAACATTTTTGCTGTTGAGATTATTTTCAATCAGCAGGCCTGCAATTTTTTTATCTCCCGCGTATATATCATTCGGCCATTTAATTTTCGTATCCGGCACATAGGCGGCAACCGTATTATGCACTGCCAGCGCCATTGCTTTATTTAAATAAAATATGCGGGACGGATCCAGAAATACCGGCCGCAATAACAGGCTGGCTGTAATATTCTGTCCCGGTACAGCTTCCCAGGTTCTTGCATGCTGCCCGCGTCCTGCGAACTGTTCATCTGCAATGATGACAACACCCTCGGGCAGGGCATTTTTTTCTCCCTCCACCAAAGCACGTAAATGATCGTTGGTGCTTGCCACTCTCGGAAGCCGGTAGATTAAGCGCCCAGTGAATAAGGTATCAGTTACCGTATACATGATCACGGCAAAGGAAATCAAAAACATGCAATTCAGGGAAGTGGAATTAATTCCGGCAAACCCATAAGAATGATGCTTACCAAATCGCCCGTAAATCCATATTCCTTAGCTGTCGGAGCAGTAAGACGCGGGGGAAAATGCATACCTTTGCGGGTCAGAAACAGATAAGTGAGAAAAACAACCAGAAAAATTCCCGCCGCACAATATTCTTTGGTAGATGCCGTCATAGACAGTATTCAGGACAAAAAAGGAGAAGAGATCGTTCATATGGACCTTACGGCTTTACCGGATGCTGTTACCGATCATTTTATCGTTTGCCATGCAGATTCTACCACCCAGGTGCGCGCCATCGGAAACCATATTGTTGAAAATGTGTTTGAGAAAACAGGCATCCGCCCACTCGGCAAAGAAGGTTTCGATAATGCAGAATGGATCCTCGTTGATTATATGAATGTTGTTGTTCATGTATTTTATAAGGAAAAGCGGTATTTCTATCAGCTCGAAGACCTCTGGCATGATGCCCTGATCAAAAAAGTAAGTTAATTTCAGTATATTTAGATTCAATGAGTACAGAACAGAACAATCAAAACAAGAACAAACCACAGGCACCGAAAAAGTTTAATTTTTACTGGATCTACGGACTGATAGCCATTATTCTCATCGGCTTTCAGTTTTTCCCGTTTCAGGGAAGTCCGGTTGAACTGAAGGATATCAATAAATTCAGGACAGATATGTTGCTGAAGGGCGATGTGAACAGGATCGTCATCATCAACAAAGAATACGCGGAGATCTATATCAAGGAAGACCGCATCGACCGCGAACCGTATAAATCGGACAAGGTGCCAACCAAAGGCGCACAATATCGCTGGAACATTGGTTCACCCGATTCATTTGAACGTCAGTTGAGCGAATGGCAGGCCGAAAGCACCGATCAGATCACCGTTTCCTATGAAACAAGACATAATATTCTGCTCAACCTGCTGAGCTGGATCCTGCCGTTTGTCCTGATCCTCGCGATCTGGATCTTCATCATGCGCAGGGTAACCGGCGGCGGCGGCATGGGCGGCGGCGGACAGATCTTTAACATCGGAAAGTCTAAGGCAAATCTCTACGATAAGGACACAAAAGTGAATGTGACCTTTAATGATGTAGCGGGACTCGATGAAGCAAAAGAAGAAGTGATGGAGGTTGTCGACTTCCTCAAAAATCCTAAAAAATATACCTCCCTAGGAGGAAAGATACCAAAAGGCGTATTGCTCGTAGGCAGTCCCGGAACGGGAAAAACTTTGCTTGCAAAAGCAATGGCGGGCGAAGCACAGGTTCCTTTCTTCAGCATTTCAGGCTCCGATTTCGTAGAGATGTTCGTGGGTGTTGGTGCGAGCCGTGTGCGCGACCTCTTCCGCCAGGCGCGTGAAAAAGCCCCTTGTATCATTTTCATTGATGAGATAGATGCCATCGGTCGTGCCCGCGGAAAGAACATGATCCAAAGCAACGACGAACGCGAGAATACATTGAATCAGTTATTGGTGGAAATGGACGGATTCGGCACGGATAAAGGTGTCATCATTCTTGCCGCTACCAACCGTCCCGATGTGCTCGATCCCGCATTATTGCGC
>CAYTFT010000089.1:0-8205 GCA_964437155.1 uncultured Chitinophagales bacterium
ACAAAAGGCGAATAAATCACTGCAGACAGCATATGAAAATCTGCAATCGGCGCAAGAGCAGCTGATCGAGGCGGAGCGCAAAGCGACGTTCGGCGAAATGGCAACGCGCATGGCGCATGAAATACAGAACCCGCTCAATTTTGTAAATAATTTCTCCCTCCTCACTGCTGATCTGGTTGGTGAAATTGAGAGTGCAGTGGATGAAGAGGAACGCAATGATGCGATACAATTACTCAAACAAAATCTGCAAAAGATCAATGAGCATGGCAAACGGGCTTCCGTGATCGTAAAGCAATTACAGGAACATACGAACGAAGGAACGATACATGAATTTTTTGAGAACGATAAATTTACCGGTTGATAAAAAATGGCAAATGCACACACATATTATTTTTCGGTAATAAAAAATTACATGATCAGGCGGACAGCATTTCAATATCATTTAAAATGTATGTATTAAAATGAAAAGAGCTGCCTGCATAGTGATCCTGATGCTCCTTTGCTGTTCATGTATGCATGCGCAAACAATTGAGTTACAGGAAAGAATTGCCACGACGCTGCAAAAGATTGCTACAACAAAGGAAGATACATCCAAATTAAAATTATACATCGAATTATCCTTTTCATTAGCAGGGGCCGCTACCGTGAACGAACCTGTGTTTGAAGATGAGGCAATATCGCTCGCTGAAAAACTCAGCAACTCTCCCGATAAAAAAATTTCCGGATACGGGGTAAGAGGAAATGCCGCATTAAAAACCGGTCTGGGGCTTAACCACTGGAGAAGCGGTCGGTTCGACAAAGCATTGCAATATCATTTTGATGCCTTAAAAATATACAAGGCATTAGGCGAGACGCGGCATATTGAAGAATTGACGATCAATATAGGGCAGGATTATGCCGATAAAGGAAGTTATTCTGAGGCATTACATTATTTTAGGATCGCTTTAGACTTGTATAAACAATCGGGTAATCTTTCTCAGCAGGCGGCTTGCTATTTATTTTTTGCTTTTGTGTATGGTTCCATGGGGAATTCAGGCGAGTCGGCAAAGTGGAACTATGAAGCGCTGAAAATTTTTGAAAAGCTTGGTGATCAATACGCGGCTACCATTGCTGCATCAAACCTCGCAGGTAATTATGTGGAACTTAAAAAGTATGATGAGGCGCTCATGTTCTATAATCGCTCTCTGGAAGTGCTTAAAAAAAATAAAGATGAAATAAACCGGGCAGGTGTATACTGTAGTATCGGAAATCTGTATGAAACCTTAGGAAATTATGTTGAAGCATTTGCAAATTACATGATGGCTCTCGATATAGGCAGGGAAATACATGATGGTTATTGCCTGGGGCAGGCGTATGAATACATTGCGGGATACTATATAAAGCGGGGGAATATGGATTCGGCGCTCACCAATTTATTTGCTTCCGAAAAGGCATATATGGCTGTTGGAAATTTGCAATCCGGGGCAAATATTTGTTGCAGGATAGGCGATTTATATCTGGGGTTCCACGATTATAAAAATGCGAAAGCATATTTTAATAAAGCGGTTACAGTTTCAGAAGGATTGGATAACCTGCATGTGCTTGGTGAATATTATCAGGGAATTCAGTCGGTGGACAGTGCCGGCGGCGACTGGAAAAATGCATACACCCATTTCCGAAAATATATTTTTTACAGTGATAGCGCATCCGGTATAGAAAATTCTGAGGCTTCGATTCAAACTGTGCTGCAATATGAATTTGATAAGAAAGAAGCTGCAGCAAAGGCTGCGCAGGAGAAAACAGATATAAAGCAGCGAAACTTCCGCAACTCGGTGATGGGTGGAGCAGGGTTTTTATTCATATTGGTGCTGGTACTTTTTAATCGTTACCGTTTCAAGCAAAGGGCAAATAAATCGCTTCAGACGGCGTATATAAATCTGCAGACGGCGCAACAGCAACTGATCGAAGCAGAGCGCAAAGCAACGTTCGGAGAAATGGCGACACGCATGGCGCATGAAATTCAGAACCCGTTGAATTTTGTAAATAATTTTTCAGCACTAACTTCCGAGCTTGTCGAAGAAATTGCAACTGCTCACGATGCGGCGGAGCGACAGGAGGCTATTCATTTGCTGAAACAAAATCTTATGAAAATCGGTGAACATGGGAAACGCGCTTCCGTAATTGTAAAACAATTGCAGGAGCATACAAATGAAGGAACGATCCATGCGTTTTTTGAAAATGATAAATTTGTAGGGTAAGGAAGGGTGGCACGGGCGGACACCGACGCGGAGATATATTTATCGGTGGATATCCACACCCGCTGAAATATAATTGTAACACCAAATGAAAAATAAAAAGGCTGCTCCTGAACAGAACAGCCTTTTTTTAATGCAACTTTAAACACAATTAATGCTGGATAACCAATTGCTTCGTGTATTCGGTGTTCCCGATCATAACTTTCACGAAATAAATTCCACCGGTCAACGCAGTGCCCGGCTCAATGCGCTCATTTATTTCACTACCGGTAATGGCAGCAGATGCAGTAAATACATCCTCGCCTACCATATTTATTACACGGATAAATGCAGTTGATTCCTGTGTGCTGCAATCAACATGCAAATTAAATCCGCCTGCCGAAGGGTTCGGATAAATTTCCATCGAAGTATTGTCTTCCGGTAATTCACCTTCTTTACCACATGTTGTAATAACAATCGGCGTGCTTGTTTTCACGCAGCCATTATTATTTGTAACAGTGCAGGTATAAGATCCCGCAACGGTCGGCACATAATAATAGACAGTTGCACCGGCTATTGGTGAACCGCCTAAATTCCACTGATAGGTATATGCGGCATTATTTACTGCTTTCAATTTTGCACCCGAACAAATCCATGTTCCGAACGGAGCAGTGATCGTTGCATTAGGGGCTGTTATAGAGGAAACAACTGTGATAGCCGACATCTGGGAACAACCGGCCGGTATGGTTACCTGTGCCTGGAAATTTCCCGCAGTTGATGCGATATAAGATGCACTGATAGCGCCTACAATTGAAAGACCGTTTTTATACCAGGTATACGTACATCCGGCACAGGGTGAAACATTCAGTGTGACAGATGAACCCGAACAATAGGTTGCAGTACCTGCGGGAGTAAGCACGGATGTAACAGTTCCTTCGTCGACACTTCCGTCGCAATCATCATCAATACTGTTACAAACTTCCGTTGCTGCAGGATTAATCGCCGCATTGGCATCATTACAATCAGTATTATCTAAAATATATCCTTCCGGAGCTGTGCATGCATCAGCAGAAACTGATGCATTTCCGAATGCATCACCATCAGCATCATTATAATAAGTAGTTTGTACACCTTCATCGGTACTGCCATCGCAATCATCATCAATTGTGTTGCAAATTTCGGTTGCTGCGGGATTTATTGTATTGTCGCCGTCATTACAATCGGTGTTATTTGTTACACCGCATGCAACAGCATCACCAGTTCCGAACCCGTCACCATCTGTATCGGTATACGTATAATTTGCATCATCACAATCGCTATTATTATATACGCCGCATGCAACAGCTGCGCCGGCGCCAAAACTATCGCCATCATTATCAGTATATAATAAAGCTGCGTCATCACAGTCGGTATTATCCATAATATAACCGGCAGGAGCGCCATCACAGGTTGTGGAAGAAACGGCGTTATTTCCAAAACCATCTGCGTCAGCATCTGCATAATACGTTATAAAGGTGAGTCCGTCGTCAGCAGTGCCATTACAATCATCATCCACTGCATTACATACTTCAGTTGCAGCAGGATTTACGGAAGCATTATTATCATCACAATCTGTATTATCCGCAACATAACCACCCGGCATTGAACACTGTTCAGTTGTATTGCCGGCATCACCAAAAGTATCGCCATCAATATCAGCATAATAAGTGGTAGTTACATCTTCGTCAACAGTGCCACTGCAATTATCGTCGATCGTGTTACAAATTTCCGTAGCACCCGGATGAATATTTGCGTCCCCGTCGTTGCAGTCAACATCAAAAGTGTAACCATCGCCATCTTCATCGGCGAAGGAAACCGAACCGGAGAGAACAAAGTTTTTAATGGTTGCGATCCCAGTTGATTTATTGAGTGCTGCGTATCCATAAACGCGAATTTTTAATGCATCATCGGTAGAAAAATCTGCCATATCCCATGTGAGAGTGGTAACGCTTCCGCAGCTTGTATTGGTGACAGAAAGATCGGCGCCGTTATCTATCCACGTTGCACCGCCGTTAAGTGAATAGGCGAGCCGCCATTTGGCAGGGCCATTTACGGAAACGCGTGCATCCACCGAAAGTGAAGTTATATCGAGCTGGTAACCAACATCCGGTGTGAGGGTGAATTCAACAGCCGGCCGGTTGGAAGCATAGGTAGTAAGGACAGCATATTTGTTGGAATTAAAACCAGTCGGACAACCCGTAGCAGGCAGCGCTCCGTTTACCTGCCCGAGTGAACTTCCCGCAGTATTTGCCGCATACGATGCCGGCACACCGGAAAGGTTAGTCGTGTAATTGTAGAGTTGCGCATGGAGTGATGTATGTGTTACCATAAAAAACACAAGCGCAGCACAAAAAATTTTTTGCTTGATCATAATACATAATTTTAATTAGGGTGAATAAATTAATGAAGCCGGCTATGCGCTTTGTAAAGAGGGCATGGGTTAGCATCAGGTGAGATATGTGTGTGGTGTGTGCCATATCCGGGTATAGTAAAGATATTGCATCTGTTTACATAATAAAAGGAATTGGTATTCATTACAAGGGACTGTGTGACAGGGTGTGTTTGGCACGGGCGGACAACCTCGACGGTATCGGTTTAATAATTATTATGCTTAGATGGATATTCCGCAACGCAACTTTTTTTGTAAATTCAGTATCTCACAGGTATCAGTCAATTGTGATAATTTAAATTTTTACCTATGCGCAACTCAGCCCGTATCCTGTTCCTTACGATCTTTTTCCTCCCATTTGAAATAAGTGCACAGACCGGTCTTTACGTTTATAATCCAACCGGAGCCCTTTCTTCTATGGCCGGAACGAGCATTGTTCCTTCCAACGACGGCCATTTAGTAGCGGCATTTTCAGATACCGGCGGTGAGGAGATCATGAAGCTCGATGATCAGGGTAATGTAATTTGGACATATACGGCTATCCTCTACTCTCCTTATTCCATTTTTGTTCACAAACTGATACCGGTTCCGGGTGAGGGCTATTATTATTTTTCCTATAACTCCTGTTTGCATGTTAATGAGGATGGCAGCTTTGGATTTTTACATACTTATCTTCCTTCAGAGGCAGGTTTTACCACAGCTGATTTTGATGGAGATTTTACATTTCAGGATGCAGTGTATACGGGAACCGATTTTCATGTGTTGACAGGACAATTTAAAATGTTAGGGGCCGTGGATACCGCGCTTAATAAATATGCACTCCTTCAACTGGATCTGGGTGGTGCAATTGCAGGCGCTCATCTTTTTGATGCGGATACCGTCATTTCCGGAGGATTATATGATTGCAGTCTTATGAATACCGGCGGTTATGATTATGTGATACGGCCTGATAAAGGCTTTGCCTATCCATCATTGGTGGTTGATA
Source organism: uncultured Chitinophagales bacterium (assembly GCA_964437155.1). Lineage (GTDB taxonomy): Bacteria > Bacteroidota > Bacteroidia > Chitinophagales > BACL12 > UBA7236. Next base: position 5,627 of record CAYTFT010000089.1, read on the forward strand.
AAATCGCCGATGGCGCTGCGACCGTAGCCTCTACTGAAGCATTTGGTACTTTTTATATCCCTAAGGGCACGGAACAATTACATGATGGATATTTGGAATACGGTGCTGATGTGTCAGGCGTCGGTCCTCTCAAAATAAAACTGATCAAGCGTTCATTTGCCGGAGATACTTTGTGGACGAAAATCACAATCATTGACCCGGGCGGCATGTATGCAGGTCAACAAATTGCTGATCTTGTTGAATTGGACAGTCATAATCTGCTTGCACTTTGCAGCATTATGGATGCTGATTTTATTATCAGGTCGTATAAACTAGTTCTGTTATCTCCAATGGGCGATCTTTTGAATATCTCCGATGTATTTTATTCCTATGATCAGACTTATGGTTACACTGGTTTGAATGATATGGTGAAATTAGGCTTTAATCAAATCGGATTTGTTGCACAAACGCCGATGTATGATGGCATTGTGCTCATAACAGATACAACAGGAAATTATTATCACACGATATTAAGGGGACAATTATTTAATGATGTCAACGGAAATATTATTTGCGACGCAGGTGAAGTTACATTTGGTGATCAAATGATAGTTGCATCACCAATGCCTTATTATGCATACACACACGCCGACGGTACTTATGATCTGTTTATCGGCAGCATGGGTGATCACACCATTAATGCGCCTGATATTGACGCGTGGGATATAATTTCTCCCGATGACCATTATGCATTTACTGTAGATTCTACTATGACAGGAGACACTATTCCCGGATTTGATTTCAGGTATGATTATACCGCACCCGTTTATGATGTTCAGGTTACCGCTCACACTGCACAGGTAAAACCCGGGTTCGTAACCTGGAACGACATGACCATAAAAAATATAGGAAACCAATATGGTATGAGCGGAACCGCATCGTTACATTTTCCGGGAATATTTACTTTCACCGGATCTGATCCTGTTTATGATATATTATCCGATACAGTAATTATCTGGAATTATGCAGGATTGGATCCCATGGAATCAATTACTTATCATGCTGAATATGTTGCCGATGCGGGTGCTGTTGTTGGCACGTTTGCCAATACTACTGCTATCGCCGATGCATTGCCGGCTGACGATGATACAACAAATAATATATTCACTGCACCTGAAATAGTTGTGGCCGCCATCGATCCGAATCATAAAACGGTTTTACCTGCAGGGTTGGGAGTGGAAGGTGCAATCGATACATCAACCACTGATTTAATCTACACCATTGACTTCCAGAATACTGGAAATGCCCCTGCCAGTTTTGTAGATATTTATGACACCCTTGATACAGACCTTGTTCTTACAACGGTAGAAATGTTGTCGGCGAGCCATCCCTATGCATTATTTATTACAGCACCGAATGTACTGCACTGGCATTTTTCTCCCATCGTTTTAACCGACAGTGCGGCAGATTTTGCAGCAAGTGTTGGTTATGTAATGTTTAAGGTGAAAATACAACCCGGCTCCCCAGTGGGAACAGTTATTCATAATAGCGTTGCAATATATTTCGATTATAATCCACCTGTGTTCACGAACACGGTAACCAATACATTAGAGGTGATGAGTCCTATCACAGCATCAGCCGGTGCGTCGACAACTCTGCATATATTTCCAAGCCCGGCAACAACAATGATCACGATCGACGCCGGCTCTATACTGACCGGTTCGGAGCGGATCGAATTTTATTCCATAACAGGCAAAAGAATTTTCATCCCTTGTAAGAAAAACGGTGCTTATACCTTCATTGCGGATGTCACTTCCTGCCGCCCGGGTTTGTATATCTGCACCATTCTGGATCGAAACCAAAATGCTATCGGGCGCGGTAATTTTGAAGTAGTGAAATAGTGCCTTTTACCCTTGTAATTCACTGGAATTAAGAGACTTCATTTTGTGTTTCCTCCGCTATGGTGGAAATTCCGTCTGTATAGACCCAACATCTGCGCTCCATAGTGACCCCATTAAAATATTCCTGCTATATTCCTGAAATTCAATCTAATCAATACGTATTAACAAAAATTGAAAGAATTAGCAGGGATCGGTTTTCTGCAGGTATGCGACTCTCTCATTACGAAAACTCAATAAGATAAGGAGTGGAATGAACAAATGCCATAGCAGGGTTTTGATGAAAGCTCCCTATACCGTTCCCCCAAATTTAAAAAGGCCTGCAAACGCACTGTTTACAGTCCTTTTATCGCTTTGAAAAAATGGGCGCAAACAGAAAAGAAGGACAAATATGCTTTATTAATTAAAACAAACTAAGTTGTCTGGCCTGTGATAAAAATACAGGGTTGTCACGCATTGCATGAATTTCAAAAACAGGCGTTGCACAATCTCTCCCCGCAACAATAATTTTCACCTTTCCTGCATGCGGTTGAAAAAGAGAAAGCGCTTTTTCCGGTGTATTATTATTTTGCGACAAGTGCGATAAAAGAACAAGCTGGAGGTCCCGGGACCTGTGTTTTATAAATAATTGTAATGCCTGATCATTGCTCAGATGCCCCTTTTTCCCGCTGATCCTTTTTTTTAAATGTGCAGGATAAGATC
>CAYTFT010000090.1:0-8204 GCA_964437155.1 uncultured Chitinophagales bacterium
GGTAAAAACAACATCCGCAGTGAAAACCCTGAACGGGCTAACGCCTAATACAGATTATTCCTGCAAAGTGAAAGCCTATTGCGACATGTATGGATTCAGTAACTGGAGCACAGTTTTGAATTTTACCACTCCGCCTTTAAAAGAGGGAATCACAAAATCTGCATTTCTTATGTATCCGAATCCGGCAAATGCCTATTTGCATTGCAGCGGAATAAACACCGGTGCAATCATTTCATTCTATGACATGACAGGCGCTGTTGTGTATAAAAAAATCACCCTGCAGGAGGAAGAAGATATTGATGTATCGGAATTACCCGTCGGTATTTATGCAGTAACTATAAACGAAGGTGATATTGTATATTCGCAAAAAATAATAATCGTACGGTAAATGGAACAAACCTTAACAAAAATTGTATCAGCGGATAAAATTCTGCAAAAGATCAAGCGCATTGCATTTGAAATTGCCGAAGATAATTATGATGAGCCCGAAATTGTACTGGCAGGTATCTGCAAAGCAACAGAAGGATACATATTTGCTGCAATGCTGTACGAAGAGCTGAAAAAAATATCCCGGTCAACTATTAGGCTCACACATATAGAACTCGACAAAAATGATCCCGGCAACAGTGCGGTTGAATTAAATCTTACCGAGGATGAAATTGATAACAAAGTAATTGTTGTGGTAGATGATGTTGCAAATACCGGAAGAACATTACTGTACGCCATAAAACCTTTGCTGGGTTTTTCTCCTAAAAAAATACGCAATGCTGTTTTAGTAGAGAGAAAACATAAACTTTTCCCGGTGAGTCCCGATTATGTGGGATTGTCGCTCAGCACCACGATACACGAACATATCAAAGTGATATTAAGTGAAAAAGGGAAGGAAGGAATTTATTTAAGCTGATTCTGCGTATTCCTTTGTCAAATCCGGACAGCATCGCACGAATTATTACCGTTTTTTCATTTTACCGCGGATCGATTCAGCAATTTCTTTTATTTTCATATTTTCCGGATCCGCTATTAATGCTGCCTGTAAATAGAATGCCTCCCGTTCAGATAATTTCTGAAAAATATAATCTCTTAGCTGTTCATTGGAAAGTTTGGCGATGAGCGGTCTTTTTTCCTTTTTTGTTTTTAATCTTCCGTACAAAGTTTCGGCTTTCATTTTCAGATATACGGTGATCCCGCGTGCATTCATCCAGTCCATATTATCGAAATAACACGGCGTGCCACCGCCACAGGATATGACGGCATTTTTATGTAAAATGGTTGAATGCAGAATATCCGCTTCGGTTTTGCGGAAATACTCCTCTCCTTTTTCAGAAAATATTCCGGCGACCGTATTTTTCTCCACCTCCTCCATCAGCTTATCGAGGTCGATAAATGCATAATCCAGTTTTGCGGCTATTTTTTTACCGATGGTGGATTTTCCGCTGCCCATGAAGCCGATGAGGTAAATGCGCATATTACGAAATTCTGATCCTTGGATCTATTACTGAATATAATATATCCGCAAGTATACTGATTATAACAAATATAAATGCCGTGTATAAAATTGCTCCCATGGCAACCGGATAATCGAAGGTCTTCAGCGCATTTACGGTTTCATAGCCGATGCCGTTATAATTAAAAATCGCCTCGATAAAAAAAGCGCCCGTAAGTAAACTCGCCAGCCAGCCGCTCACAGAAGTAACTACAGGATTCAACGCATTTTTCAAAGCATGTCTGAATAATACAACACGATCATTCAGCCCCTTTGCCCTCGCTGTGCGTATATAATCATTATGCAGCACATCTATCATTGCACTGCGGGTAAGCTGGGTGATCACTGCCACAGGCCGGATCCCGAGTGCAAGCGCCGGCAGAACGAGATTTTTCAGGGAGAGATATTTCTCTCCGGTATATCCGTCGGTTATATACAGATCGCCGGTCATATTAAATCCTGTAAGCGAAGCAAGTAAATAGGCGAATACCAGTTGAAAAATTATGCCCGCGAAAAACGAAGGAAATGAAATACCCAGAACGCTGACGGCAGTTGCAGTTCTGTCGAGCAGGGAATTTGGTTTAATGGCAGCGGTAACACCAAAAGCAATTCCAACTACCGTTGCAAACAACATCGCCGTTAAGGCAAGTATCAATGTATTGGGAATTCGGTCGGATAATATCTCACTTACAAGACGTTTACTTGTATAGGAACGGCTTAAATACGGCTTTTTAATTACTGTCGAAACAGCACCTACGGAAAATATTTTTGCGTAGCTGTATTTTTCAGGGTTCAGATAATACCGCGAAGTTGTATCCCTGTTATTATAAAAGCTGAGCGGAGAAATATCGTTGAGATATAACAGAAGTTGCTGCCCTACCGGAAGATCAAGTCCGAGTTCCTTTTTAATGTTTTCTATTGTCTGCTTATCTGCCTTTTCGCCTGCAATTTGTCTTTCAGGATTTATACGCGTAAGCTGGAATAAAAAAAACACAACAATCACCACACCTGCGAGAACAAATAGTCCGTAGCCCAGGCGTTTGATGATGTATCGAAGCATTATGGATGAATCGGGAATTGTAAACCGGTTACAGAATATCTATTGTTTTACAGAACACTATTTTGATGCAACTATGCAATTAAATCCCTCGACGGGGAAACCCGGGAAAATAATTATATCAGTTTCCGCCCATTAAGACATCAGCCGATGGCAATGCACCTTCCGCATATTTATTGGTCACCGTTCCGTTATGGATCACAATGATCCCGGTATTTTCTTTCAGGATCTTCGCCATTACATCACGGTCGGAATTATAATAATTCCACGAAAGTTTAGATGCCTTTTTCATGCCTTCCACGAGTTTCCCTTCACTTGCACTCACAACAAAATAATTAGCTTTCGCTGCATCCAGTTTCTGCAATAAAGGCAATAATGCATTCCACTGGTCCATGCCGATCTTTGTCATATCCGTAACAAAGATCATATATACCGGTGCCGTATCTGAAAGGAGCGCCAAGGTGGAATCGTTGTTCTGCATATCCATCAGGAAGAATTCATTATAAGGTTCGCGGCTATTGCGGATATTCTCTACCACGTTAACGCCTACTCCAAACATTTCACTGGAAACCGGTTTTGGCGCCTCTCCCACTCTGTCAGGAAAATGCTCCTTTTTTATTTCTGCAAATGCGGGCAGATCGCGCCAGCTCCATTTATCGATAACAGTTCCTTCTTTCAGTAAAACAACATTGGGGTTGGTGCGTGCTATCGTAAGACATACTTTATAATCACCGGTATAAAATGGAAATGCCAACTGGTGTGCATGACGGAATTCTTCGATATTGGTGCGGTTCTCCGCCACTAATGCGAACGTGAAAAGAAATTCTTTCTCTGCATCCGATTGCACCTGCCTGATCTTATCCCATCCTTCAATAGAAGTATGATCAAAATCTGATGCTACCACCATCAGCTGAAAATCTTTATTCCCGAGAATACTGCCGGTGATATTCTGATTATTTTCATCTGAAACCGCGAAATCCGAAATCTTCGCAACAAATCCTTTGTCGATCACTTTATCGTCGCGTGAAACAAATGCATAATTTTTATCGGAGGTGACAGCGGATAATTCTTTCATACCCTCGCCGTTCTTTTCATCCGACATCATGACAATTGTTTTCACTTCCCCGCTGGTCTTGTGTTTATAGGTATACGTCATTTCCACGACTGCTTTTGGTGCGTCGGGTGGAATGGCCATTAATTCCGGGATATTATTCCCGACCGCATAGGGACGCCAGTCGAAAAATACATCGTGCTGCAGCACGGTGCGGTTCACCCATACCGTAAATCCCGCAACGAGTAAAAAAATAAGCATCGAAGGAAAAGGTTTGAATATCGGATTAATATTATTCCGCAGAAAAAATACGATCAAAATCAGGAACAATAAAACAAGATCCTTATAAAACGATTGCTCCGGCGTGAGTTTAATAAAGTCTCCGAAACATCCGCAATCGGTCACAGATCCGGTCACCGCCGAATAACCGGTGAGCCAGGTAAAAAATACGATCAGCAATAATAATAACCAGGCAGTTAATTGTTTCCAGATTCCGAGTAATAATGCAATACCCAGCGCAACTTCGAGCGTAGTAAGAAATGCAGCCTGCAGATTTACCGAATTTACCAGCCAGTCGGCAGAAAACAAAAAAGATGTCCAGTGCCAGCGCGATGCAAACACCTCATAATATTCATCGAGTTTAATGCCGAACCCAACCGGGTCGTTGGCTTTAATAAGTCCCGAGAAAATAAAAAGCACGCCGACAAAAATTCTGCAAAACCAGAGGATACTATTTTTCATTTTCATGTAGTTTGATCAATGCGAATATTGAGTAATTCACCATATCCATATAATGAGAGGCAACACCTTCCGAAATAATCGTTTTTCCTTCATTCTCTTCGATCTGTTTTACGCGGAGAATTTTCATCAGGATCAGATCCGTGAAGGAAGATATACGCATATCGCGCCATGCCTCGCCGTAATCATGATTTTTATTTTCCATCAGGGACTGGATCGCGGTAATCTTTTTATTGTATTGCTCTAACGCTTTTTCGGGCGTCAGGTTCATGGGATCCTGTTCGGTGAGTTCGAGCTGGATCAGTGCGATGACCGCATAATTGATAATTCCGCGGAATTCATCCTCGATACTTTCATTCACTTTGTTCAATCCCGTTTGCTCGATGGTGCGGATGCGTTGTGCTTTTATGAATATCTGGTCGGTAAGAGATTGCGGACGCAAAATCCTCCAGGATGTCCCGTAATCCTGGATCTTTTTCATAAAAATATCCCTGCATCCTTCCACCGCATGTGCATATTGCAGGTTTGTTTTGGTCACCGACGGATTCATTATTTTCGTGATTGGAATATGGACAAAACTACTTATTTCTACCCTAATAAAACATTGCGTCTTGGTGATAACCTGCTGGATTTATCAACACCGGCAGTGATGGGAATACTGAATACAACACCGGATTCTTTTTTTGACGGAGGAAAATATGCCACTGTTGAAAATGCATTGGTGCAGGCGGAAAAAATGATCGGTGAAGGAGCCGCAATTCTGGATGTCGGCGGAATGAGCACAAGGCCGGGAGCCGATATTGTTGACCAGGAGACGGAACTGAACCGGGTGATTCCCGTGATTGCGGCGATAAAAAATAAATTCCCGGAAACACCTGTTTCCATAGATACTGTGTACGGGAAAGTTGCTGCCGAGGCAATCCGTCATGGCGCAACCATGATCAACGATGTGTCGGCAGGTGCCATCGACCCTTCCATCCTGTTTACCGCTGCCAAATTCCATGTGCCCTATATTTTAATGCATATGAAAGGTGTTCCGCTCACGATGCAGACACAGCCGCATTACGATGATGTAACTGCTGAAATAACCGGATTTTTTATCGACAAATGCACTGAACTGCATCAACAGGGGATCCATGATATTATTCTCGACCCAGGCTTCGGTTTCGGGAAATCACTCGAACATAATTATGCGCTGGTGCAGCATTTTGAACTGCTCACCCGCATCGGGCCACCGGTTTTGGCGGGTGTTTCACGAAAGAGTATGCTCTGTAAATTATTGAAGGTAAATCCGGAGAAAGCGCTCAACGGCACCACTGCCCTGCATGCCGTTCTGCTGCTGAAAGGCGCTTCCATCCTGCGCGTGCATGATGTAAAGGAGGCGGTTGAAACAATGAAGATCATCCATGCGATCAATACGTAAAGGGTTGTTTGCAGAGGTAGAATTAACATGGTACAATAGCCTTTCCGCTGCTTCAATATTTAAATTATTTCTGCAGATATTCTACATTTACTCCCGTGATCGCGCAGATTTTACAAATACATCTCGGATTTATTGATGTTACCGTTGTCGATATCATAGATATTCTCCTTGTTGCATTTATTTTGTTCCAGCTTTACCGGCTCGTACGCGGAAGCCTCGCCTTCACCATTTTTATCGGATTGCTGGTAATTTATGTGCTGAGCCTGATCGCCGAGGCAGTGAAACTCACATTGATGAGTGAGATACTCGGAGCGTTTATCAATGTGGGTGTGATCGCGGTCCTTATCGTATTTCAGCCCGAGATACGGAGGTTTCTCCTGTATGTCGGACGGAGCAGTGATATCCGTAAGATCAATTTCTGGCGTGCGTTAAGTTTGAAAAAAATACGCACGGGAGAATATAATCAGCGGGAGGTAAATCAGCTCTCGGAAGCAATTTTACATCTGAGCGCCAATAAAACAGGTGCACTCATTGTAATTCCCCAGACATCTAACCTGGGATTTTATCAGCATACGGGGATTACCATCAATGCAGTGATCTCGAGTGATATGATCCAGAGTATTTTTTTCAAAAACAGTCCGCTGCACGATGGCGCACTCATTATCGCCAATCATAAAATAGCCTCTGCAAAATGTGTTCTTCCGCTTTCCGATAATCCGGATATTCCGCCACAATTGGGTTTACGCCATAGAAGCGGAGTTGGCATTTCGGAACAGAGTGATGCCACCTGCATTATTGTTTCTGAGGAAAACGGTGAGATCAGTTATGCCCGCGAAGGAAAATTATATCAACAGATACAGCCGGATGAATTGCGTAAGCTTATTGCGCGATCACTTTTTCACAGTATCAACTGAATCGCCGGGATGCAGAACGGATTCGAGTGAAGTTCCGTTTTTTTCCATAATTGCATTCAGCAATCCTTCGTCATCACCCACATATTCGATCTGCAGGTCAATATTCAAAGCATAAGGACTGTTCGGATATTTTTCTTTGATCTGAATAAGGTAGGAACGCGCTACATTCAGATCCTGGCGGCCTGCCTCACTTACGCGTGCTGCAGTTGCCAATGCCTGCGGGGCCAGCCGTGATTCGGGGAATTTTTTCACCAGCTTGTCCAACAACTTCAATTCTTTTTTATAATCGGGCATTTTATCGCAAAGGATAGCGGCGTGAAAAAGCAATTGTGCAGAAAGGGTATCTTCTTCATGGTCATCAGCATAATCATCAATTCTTTCCACAAGTTCACCGGTACGCATCCGCTGTTCGACCGTAAGCACCTGATTCATTTTTACAATACTGTCCACTTCCGCCATTTCTTTGTTGATCGCTTTTAATTCCCTGTCCTGCTTTCCGCAGGAAACCAGGGTAATTACCAACAAAACAGGGATGATCAGCGTTAATTGCTTCATAAGAAATCTTGTATTTTAGGGGCGTAAAGTTATATAATCCGGACCGTGTTGAAACATCTGTCAGTCATTTTATTTATTGTGATGCTATCTTCCTGCAATCAGTTTATCGTGCAATATGCCACGCCTGCCGATGTGCAAAAGGAAGAAATAGAAGCAACAAAATCTGTCTGCAATAAACCTGCGAGCTATGAACCTGATGTGCAACATCCTCAGGCAACTCCTGTCAGGTATGTCCGTGTGAATTTTCATATCATGCAGCCGGCAAACGGTCGTGGAAATTTTAATGAGGCCGACGGCATCCGCTTTTGCCGTGAATTAGTGGAACAAAGTAATTACCGGTGGTCCAATAATTTCAAAATGAATTTGCCGGTCGGGAACTCGACAGATAATCCAGATATTCCGATTCGGATTGTATTACAAAAAGATCCGGAAACCGGGAATGATGCCATTTACTTTCACCGAAATGATACTATGTGTTACTGGAACCGTAGTTTAAAAAGAGGATACGAATCTCTCAATGATAAAACGGTAATTAATACATACAGTAAAGGGATAGATAGTGTCATCAATATTTTTCTCATTGAACACGAGCCAGACAGTATAAATTCACCTACTTACGGAGGCGCCACACTTTCCGGAATTTCATTTGGCAGCAGTATTAAATTATTCAGTATGTATTATCAGCATACTACCGTTAAATACAGAGAGGACGGAACGAGTTATACGCATGATGCCTATTTTCTTTCGAAATTATTAAATCACGAACTGGGACATTGTTTCGGATTATACCATACATGGAACTGGGACGATAGTTGTGAGGACACGCCCAAAAACCCCGGATGCTGGAGTGAGACGGGAAAGGCGCCCTGCGACGGGGCCATCAGCAATAATATGATGGATTATAACTGGAGTCAGCAGGCAGTTACACCCTGTCAGATCGGGCGGATGGAATTTAATTTCTGTTATGAAAATAGGCATCATGC
>CAYTFT010000091.1:0-8165 GCA_964437155.1 uncultured Chitinophagales bacterium
ACCAGTTTCCCTGCATCTGCGGGTGGCATGCCGGCTACCCCTGCTTCCTGCCAACAAATGGCGGGGGTTTTGAGGAAGTGCAGGAGGTACCCCGGAAACCCGCTTCAGCCCGGTAATGTAAGGTGACCTTCTTTATGGGTTACTTGGATAAGTGTAATAGTTATGTAAATTTGCTATCCCTCTCGTTAAAAGAGATGGCAGAAGTATACCCTGCCGGTATATTTTCAGGCTGAAAGAATAGTATCTTCCCCGATACATCCGGAGCTTGTGATGGACAGTTAATGCGGGCAGAGAGTATTGCAGCAGAAATTATTTTTGATAAACTATAAACATTTTAACCAAGTACCATAAAAGGATTCATCAATTATGAAAAGAATTGTATTTCTTCTCGCAGCATTTTCAATCTTATCAGCGTGTAACAAGAACATACTTGACGCCATCTCCAGCAATTGTGAGGATCTTGTAAGTTCTGACCCGGGTGGTTTTGTAACCGAATCGTATCTTGACTACAGATATTTTTACCCATGTTACAATCCCGGAGATTCTTCCATGTTTTCCTGTATACGGATGACAACTGCTGACTCAACTTATGAATTATATATTTATAATACTGCCACTGGTGTTGGAACAGTGATGGCAACATGTACAATGGATATTGCTCCACGCTGGGGAAAAAGAGGCTGGTTGCTGTATTCTGATGGTACGGCAGTGCACAGGATAAATGAAGAAGGCGATAAAGATTTTCTCGCATTCTCTGATTCTTATGTGCACACCGATATTGACTGGGACAGAACAGGTGAGTTCCTTATTTCTCACTATAATACCGGTACTGAAGAAGGTACCATGCTGAGCGACCTCGATGGTATCATTCATCAGCAGACAACAGATGTTGTTTACAGCGGAGGATCCTATTATCCCTGCAAAACACGATTCGCATATTCTTATGCAACCGATAATCTGATCAATATTGCCTATTTCGATACAACCGATATGTCGACTCCCACAACTTTCACATCCTTTAAAAATCTGGGTGAGGAATCCGTGATCAACAGTATCGTGTGGTTCAAGAATCAGCAGGATATGGTTTGGACGAACGGAACATCTGTTGGCGTATCCAATATCAATAACGGCAATACCAGAATTTTCATGGATAACTGCAATGCAAAAACGTATATGCACCCTTCTATTTCAGGCGGCGGTGATAAATTTCTTTTTGAAACAAGGGTCGCTACTAAAATTTCAGAGACTGAACTGCTTATTGAAAACAGAATTGTTGAAATGAACCTCGATGGAACAGGTGAGGTGGATGTATTATTCTGACAATAATTTAATTTAGTATAGAATCCGGTGGTGACACCGGATTTTTTTTTGCGGCTATGGTAATTTTTGCCTGTCTTTTAATCAGCCGAATGCAGGAGCGATTCGCTTAACGGAAGCTGATCGCAAAACGACCAGTTGCTTTTTTCTAAATCAATTTTTGCAAGATAATTATGTGTGCCGTTCGTCACCCAGAGCCAGGGAACCTGTAATGTAAGATTATACCGGGCGATCTGGTCGAATGTTTTTTGCGAAAGCACAATATCAGGCGCCTTACATTCAACGATCAGGACCGGTTGCGCAGAGGGAGTATACAGAACGATATCCGTCCTTTTGGAGAGGGTATTGAGCACCAGTTGTTTTTCAACACTGATGAGCGCTTTGGGAAACCGGTGGTCATGTACGAGATAATGCACAATATGCTGACGTACCCATTCCTCCGGCGTAAGCACTACGAATTTTTTCCGGATAATATCAAAGATGAATTGTTTATCCCCGTCCGCCCTGATCCTGAAATCATATTTGGAAAAACTGATCTGCACAGCAGAGTAAAATTACTATTATTTATTTTTGTGGTATGGATTATAAGGATCTCATCAGCGATGTCAAAGCCCGTAAATTCAAACCATTGTATTTATTGCACGGGGAAGAATCGTACTATATTGATAAGGTCGCCGAATACATGGAAGAAAATATTCTCACACCTGAACAAAAGGATTTTAATTTTCATGTTTTTTACGGAAAAGATGCACAGCCGCAGCAAATAATGGATGCATGTCAGCGGTTCCCGATGTTCTCCGATCTCAACCTGATTATTGTGCGGGAAGCGCAGATGATGAAAGCGAAAGGAACCGGAAATGAGGAGATTGATGGCGAAATTGTGCAAAAAACGGTCAGCGGTCTCGAATTACTCGAACCGTATACTGCAAATCCTGCACGTACTTCTATTCTTGTCATTTGTTATAAGGACGGGAAATACGATGCACGCAAAAAAGTGTTCCGCCATTTTAAAGAAAAAGGAATTGTTTTTGAATCAAAGCCACTGAAAGAAAATGAACTTCCGGTTTTTATAGAAGCGTGGCTGAAACGGAAAAAAGTGGCGGCTGAGGGCAAGGCAATTAATATTTTGATCGAATATCTTGGAAATGATCTTTCCAAAATTACCAACGAGCTGGAGAAATTATGTATCAATCTCCGTGAAGGGGAGAAGATAACGCCCGAACTGATCGAGAAAAATATCGGCATTTCGAAAGATTATAATGTGTATGAACTGCAGAGTGCATTGCTGACGAAAAACAGCACCAAGGCATTTACTATTGTTGATTATCTCAACGACAATGCAAAGGCAAACCCTTTTGTGCTGACGATCGCTAATATTTTTGCTGCATTTCAGAAATTATATCATTTTCAAACCGGAGGCGACTTCAGTAATAATGACTTGTGGCCAACCTATCAGATCCATTATACACAGGCAAATGAATACCGGATTGCGAAATCACTCTACGCACCGCAACAGGTTGAAAAGATATTCGAAATCATTCTTGAATTCGACCTCCGCTCAAAAGGCGTGTATAATGATAATACTTCTCACGCCGAATTATTGAAAGAACTGGTTTACAGGATTATGAATTGAGGGTTAAACATTCAAATGAGAAATGCCACACACATTTGAAACATGTAGTAAGATTTATAGCTCAATGAGAAATAAGCACCTTCTTCTCCCTTAAATCTGCATGATCTAATTCCGCCGTTTCAAACCCTCCGTCAGCACTCTCGCCATCGCAAGATCTTCTTTCATCGCATGCAGGAGATCTTCGGGGGAATCAAATTTTTTATCCGTGCGAATAAACTGCAGAAACTGCACGGTGAGCAACTCGCCGTAAATCGTTTCATTGAAATCGAGAATAAAACATTCGATACGCAGGTCGGTGCCGTTGAAAGTCGGCCGGTTGCCGATACTCAGGAGTCCGGAATACTTTTGAGGGCGGTTTTTTAAGGATACCTGAACAAAATAAACACCATGTGCAGGTATGAGTTTTTGTTTATCCTCAACAAAAATATTCGCAGTGGGAAATCCCAGTGTGCGCCCGATCTGATCGCCTTTCACCACAGGTCCGGATAGCGTGTACGGATAACCCAGCAATTCATTCGCTTCCTGCACATTTCCCTCGAGCAGAAATTTTCTGATCTTGGAGGAGCTCACCGTGAGGTGATCGATAACATGCGCCGGAATTTCTTCTACACGAATATGTTGCCGGGCCGCGATTTCTTTTAATAAATGAATATCACCCTTGCGGTCCTTTCCGAATTTATGATCATAGCCGAAAACGATAATGGAAGGATTGAATTTCCGGATGAGAAAATCTTCGGCATATTTTTCTGCCTCTATTTCTGAAAATTCACGGGAGAAAGGAACCACCACCACATAATCGATCCCGCATTTTTCAAGCATCACAAGTTTTTCCTGCAATGTTGTTAAGTAATACACCGGTTGCTCGGGCGAAATGATATGTCGCGGATGCGGATGAAAGGTGATGATAATACTTACACCGCCGATCTGTTTTGCCGCAGATGTTATTGTATGGATGATTTCGATATGGCCGCTGTGCACGCCATCGAATGTTCCGATCGTGATGACCGAATTCTCAAAAGCGGGAAGAGCATGTATATCTTTTATTACCTGCATGCAGCGCAAAAATAAAGATTTGGATCAGGCCGGAAGATTTTTTGCGCCGATCGAACGGAGAAAATCTCCGAGCAAAATGGCATCAGCAATATCAAATGTTCCCACCTTTGTTCTGCATAACGATGATAAATATCCGCCGCAGCCAAGTGCCTGCCCCATATCATGTGCCAGCGACCTGATATACGTTCCCTTGCTGCAATGCACTTTAAATTGCACTTCGGGCAATTGTATGCTTGTTATCAGGAGGTCATGAATGACAATATTTCTCTTTTTCAGTTCAATGACATCTCCCTGCCGCGCATATTGATAGGCCCTGACACCCGAAACTTTTACGGAAGAATATTGTGGAGGTGCCTGTTCCTGTTCACCGTTAAATGCAGCAGCAACAGCAAGGATCTTTTCGTTTGTGATACCACTCAGATCTTTCAGATCCCTTAATTCGGTTTCCTTATCATAACTGTCAGTTACAGCGCCTAATGTTATGGTACCGGTATATTCTTTATCGAGATTTTGCATTGCCTCTGCCTGCTTTGTCATTTTACCGGTTACAATGATGAGCAATCCTGTTGCCAGCGGATCAAGTGTGCCGGCATGCCCGATCTTCATTTTTTTATCCCCGCAAAAATGTTTTAACGGCCCGCGTATCTTGGCTACAACATCATGAGAAGTCCAGCCGATCGGTTTATCGATCAGAATATATTTTCCTTCAATGAATTCTGCGGGTGAATACATGATCAGACAATATCAAGGTCGATGCCTGCCGCCAGCAGTATTAAAATAATTGCGCCGACCAATATGCGGTAATAGCCGAATATTTTAAATCCATAACGCATAAGAAATCCGACGAACCCGCGCATGGCGATAATGGCGATAATGAATGCAACGATATTCCCGACAATAAATGCAGTGGTATTTGCATGGCTGTTCAGGAGTAAGGCATACGGCCGCATACCGGCATTTGCACCTTCTTCGATCGTATCCAGAAACATCGACTTAAATGTTGCTGCAGCCATGGTGGGAACAGCAAGAAAAAAGGAAAATTCAGCCGCTGTTTTACGCGTCAGTTTTTGTGTAAGTCCGCCAATGATGGTGGCCGCCGACCGCGACACACCGGGAATCATCGCAATGCACTGGAACACGCCGATCAGAAATGCATTTTTATAGGTAATGGAATCGGTATCTGCAATATCACCGGGTTTATCTTCAGCAAATAAATTATCAATAAATAATAATATGATACCGCCGAGTATCAATGCGATGGCAACAACCGTAACATTTTCCAGCAATGCATCTATCTGATCGCCGAAAATAATACCGAGTATGGCAGCAGGAATAAATCCGGCAATTAATTTTAAATAAAAATTCACGGTACGGAAAAAACGCTTCCAGTATAATATTACTACGGAGAGAATAGCACCAAATTGTATGGCAACGGTGAACGTCTTCGTAAAATCATCCGACTCGATCCCCATAAGAGAAGAGGCAATAATCATATGGCCGGTGGAGGATACCGGTAAAAATTCAGTTATTCCCTCCACAATGGCAAGAATAACTGCTTCAAATAGGCTCATGCTGAGAATTTATTTTTTTGACCGGTGAAATACTGCGTAGATCTCAATGGCAAATCCGAGAATTACGACAATCGGGGCGACGGTAATACGGCGGGTGCTGTAAACCTCCTCTTTTGGAAAAACATTCGGGTCTGTCCAGTGACCACCGCTCATCAGGATAAATCCGATCACGATCACTGCGAGCCCGGCAAGGATGAGATAATAATTTTCTTTTCCCAATACCATTTTGGTAACAGGCCCCGCCTGTTGTGCAGGGGTTGTTTTCGTAGTCTCTTTCTTTATTGCGGGCTTCTTGTCCATGCTGTTTATTTATCCGGCTTCAGTACAACTCGTCCAGTTTCATTTTAATGTACTTATGCACTGAGTTTCTTGTGCTGTACCAGGTGATCAGGATCCCGACACCGATCAGCATAGAAAATGTAAAAATAAAACCTCTTTTTAATGTTGCATCACTAAAATCCCAATAATTGAAATTTTTATGGACATAGATCACACCGAGGAGGAGGACAAATATCGAAATCCCGGCGCTGATGAGGCCGTTTATCACACTGCGGCGCACATAAGGACCCGTGATGAAACCGCGTGTAGCCCCCACCAGCTGCATACTTCTGACCAGAAAACGGTTGGCATACATACTCAGGCGGATGGTCTTGTCAATTATGGCGATGGAAATTATCAGGAACAGAATAGAGAGCCCGGCGATAATGATCCCGGCTACTTTGAGGTCGTTGTCAACCGAACTGATAAGTTCTTCATTTGCCCGGGTATGCGTGATCTCCGGATACACCTGCAGCTTGTCGCGAAAGGCGCCCATGCTGTCCACATTCACCGAGCCTGCATTGAGCGTGATATCGATTGAAGCAGGGAGAGGATTCACATCACCGAGGATCTCCGTCGGGTCTTCGTTGAATTTATCCTCGAAAATTTTCATGGCATCGTCCTTCGAGATAAACCGCGTGGCTTTCACCGAAGGTTCGGATTCTATTTTTTTAATGAGTTTATCTACATCGGTTTTTGTGAGGTCGTCTTTGAGGTATGCAGAGATCACAAGGTCTTCCTTGATATTGGCCTCCTCATACTTGAAGGAGATGAACAGTATACTCATGAGCCCCAGCATCAGCAACGCAAGAGAAGTGATGAGGATGGAGTTGAGATAATGCGTTTGTTTCCGCTGTAATGATTTTCCTAGCTGTTCTGACATGCACGGCAAATTTACAGCAACTGAAAAGGTATGTTCGAATGCTACCGGTGAATTGATGTGGGTAAGTGTGAAAGGTATACACCAACCGCTGAAATACAGTGAATTCCCTAATTTTGACGCATGGATTATTCGATAGAACTGATACGTGAAATAGAGCAAAAGTGGAAAAGAAATTGGGAGGCTGCACAATTATATAAAGTGACCGAGGACCCTTCGCGCCCCGCCTATTATGTGCTGGACATGTTCCCCTACCCGAGTGGCAGCGGATTGCACGTGGGCCATCCGTTGGGATATGTGGCAAGTGATATTGTATCCAGATGTAAAAGATTGCAGGGGTATAACGTTTTGCACCCGATGGGATTTGATGCGTTCGGGTTACCCGCAGAGCAATATGCAATTGAAACAGGTCAGCATCCTGCTGTTACCACCGAAAAAAATATCAGTTATTTCCGTGAGCAGTTATCGCGCATGGGATTTTGTTATGACTGGAGCCGGGAAGTAAAGACCAGCGATCCGAAATTTTATAAATGGACGCAGTGGATCTTCATGCAGTTATTTAAATGCTGGTATAATCCCTTCACAAATCGCGCAGAATATATTGAATCGCTAATTGCCGAATTAAATGCAGAAGGCACAACACGTCTGGCGATCCTGGATAAATGTGCGGATATTATTTCTGCATCGGAATGGAAATCGTTTTCATCCGAACAGCAACAGGGCTTGCTAATGCAATTTCGTCTTGCGTATCTCGATCATGCAGATGTTTGGTGGTGTGAAGCACTGGGAACTGTTCTTGCAAATGATGAAGTGAAGGATGGTGTGAGCGAACGCGGCGGACATCCGGTCGAAAAAATTAAAATGCGGCAATGGTTTCTGCGGATCACAGAATTTGCGGAAAGATTAATCGAAGGACTGGAGCGCGTTGATTACAGCGACAGCATGAAAGAGATGCAGCGCAACTGGATCGGAAAGTCGGAAGGAGCGCTTGTGCATTTTCAGATACAAGAGCAAAATGATTCGATCGAAATATTCACAACACGGCCGGATACTATTTTCGGTGCAACATTTATGGTGCTCGCACCCGAACATGCATTGGTAGAAAAAATTACAACGAACGATCAAAAAGCTGCGGTTGAGGAGTATATCAGATATGTAAAGAGCAGAAGCGAGCGCGACCGGATGAGTGAAGTGAAAAAAGTTACCGGTCAGTTCACAGGGGCCTATGCAATAAATCCTTTTACCGGAAATGCAATTCCCGTTTATATTGCCGAATATGTTTTAGCAGGGTATGGAACGGGTGCAATTATGGCAGTACCGGGAAATGATATACGGGACAGAAATTTTGCAGAAAAATTCGGGCTGGAAATAAAATTCGTTGTTGATCAGAGTG
>CAYTFT010000092.1:0-8162 GCA_964437155.1 uncultured Chitinophagales bacterium
CCCTTTGCCTCCTGATTCTCGCTTTGCAAATGTGTACCTATCCTTGATATTTCTCCAATGTATGTCCGATTGAATCATAATAGAATTAATTTCTTTCTCTGAAATAATTTGTAATTTGACATCCCCAGGCACTAGAAATAATAGTTGTTTAACATCTGTTTTTGGATCATTAAAATAAAATGTATAACTGGAGATCCATTCGGTTGACTCTCCTGTTGTCTGGAACTCTCCGACTTGACCCATTATTCCAAATTGATCAATTTCAGAAATTCCACTATACTCACCTGTTGCCGAAAATCTAAATACAGTATCTCCCTTAATATCGATATTAAAAATAGGATTATCGCAAAATGATGCATAAGGGGAAATCCAAAAATTAACTTTAGGATCCAGATTCCATCTTTTCCCCAACCTCGTATCATATTCCCAAAATTCCGCAGTATTCAAATTCCCATTTCCATACACCTCATCATCTTGTTCCTGTAAATTAAACCCAAACCTATACCCATTTCCACCCTCTCCATTCCTCCCCACCATCATCATCCCGAACGGATCATAATCTTGTGCTGCTACTACATCTGGTAAATATTGATCCGAAAATGCATCAGCGGTAGTTTCAACGCCCTTATGGCGATCCGTTATTACTGCTAACACATTTCCCAGGTGATTTGTCATTTCGTACCTCTTCTGACCTAAAGTTCGTGAATATTTTGGACCATCTATTGGTAATGTTGCAGTCATATTTATGTTGATTTCTCGATAACCTAAACGAGATGACCCATAGATATGTTGTTCAGAAGCAAATATTTGATCTGAAGCCCCTTCAATCCGGGTATAAGTAGCCATAACGTTTCCCTGGGCGTCCCTGACATAATAAGTATAGGTATCTTCATCCTCACCATATACCTTTTTCATGATCCGATTCCCCATAGCATCATAGGCAAAGTCAATGAAGGGCTCATCATCGGTCTTTTTTATCGATTTGATTTTTCCATAGATATTCCAGTCTATAAAGAGCGGGTCTCCATTGTTGTAATCATATTTCAGGTTTCCAATCAAATCATATAAGTAATTGCCTGTAGCCTGATCATCTATATCAACGTCAGTGTAAGTGCCGGAACTAACGGCATCGTCTACATATGTAAGTTGATTGTTTCCAGAGCCATAATGATATGTTAAATCATCCATATCATAGGGATGATACAAGCCTCCGGTATGCCCAATTTCATGTGTTCCTCTTCTGGCTCCATATCTCAGCACATCTTGAAACGTATCTTCGGAATTTTCAGCATATGGTGTCACAACCTTTTCTCCATCAAAAGAAATTCACTAAGATATTTAACGGTTCTTTTCTAAATTTGCCATACATCCTAAAATCCTTTTTACATCCATAAATGAAAGAAATTGTTAATAATAATATTATTACATGAATTTTAGAATTTCCCATATTTCTATTTTAATCCTGATATGTTATTTAATAGCATCTATATTCACAATAATAAAATTCAATTTAGCATTTTTTGGAGGTCCGAATTTATTACTTGGTTTATTAATATCAATAATTAACAACTTTAAAATAAAAGATGAATATTTACAATATGCTCTTGCATTACTTAATATACTGTTTTTTGTATTTAATTTTGTTTGTTTGGTGGCAATTTATTATATTGATCATCAATTAGAACATCTTTTCCGATAGATTATTCTGCCTCTTGACTAACATAATTTACGATTACTTGCCCTTCTAACTCTACTGGGTTTCCGTCAATTGAAATTTTTACTTATAAAATTGCAGCATTTAAAAGTCATGGGAATCAGATACTTCCCCAATTTATTTATAGTGACACAACAACAATTATTATAGATGAAGAGCTCCAATAGCACGCCAAGATACATGCGTTCTAAAATACGTCATGGACATCACAGTTCAGGGATTCCAGACCAAGAAAAAAGCTCCTGAATCAATTAAACCTGATAGCCCTGATCGGGCGGATCTTTGAAACGAGATAAGAGGGAATGATCAGAAATAACACCGAGACCGCAAATGTGCCCGCATTGATGCATAACAGCCACCACAGATTAATGGAGACCGGCGCCACATTTACATAATAAGATTCTTCGGGCAGTTTTATGATGCCGAACTGCTGCTGCAGAAGACATAATCCTATTCCGATCAGATTACCCCAAAACATCCCCCGTACTATTATATTGGAAGCATTGATGAGAAATATTTTTCGTATGCTGAAATTAGTTGAACCCATCGCTTTTAAAATGCCAATCATATTTGTGCGTTCCAGAATTAATATGAGCAATGATGTTACCATATTGATCAATGCAACAATTACCATGAGGGTGAGTATGATCCATTCATTTACTTTTTGCAGATTAAGCCAGTCAAACACGCTCGGTATGATCTGCTGAATGGTTTGCACATCCCAGAACGGGTCAGCCGCTTTATCTACTTTTTTTTCAAGCGCTGCGATATCCTCCACATTGCCGACAAATACTTCATATCCGCCGATCTGGTCGGCGGACCAGTTATTCAGGCGCTGAATATGCCGTATATCAACCAGAATAAATAATTTATCAAACTCTTCCAGACCGGTATTATAAATGCCTTCGATCTTTAAGCGCCGGTACATCTGTTCATAATCACCATTTTCCTTCTGATCGATAATGTGCACGAGTAAACTGTCGCCTACCTTGAATTTCAAACGTTCGGCAGTGGAACGGGAAATAACCGTGCCCCTGGATACCACCGAATCGGTGAGATCTAATCCCTTTCCTGCCGTAAGATATTTATTGAATTGTGTCCAGTTAAAATCGGGTCCGATACCTTTCAGAATGATCCCTTCGATATCTGTTTTTGTTTTAATGATCGCGGCTTTACGCGCATACACCTGCACGCCTGTAATACCGTTGATGCCGCGAATGGTATCAACAAATTCCTGCTTGCGGAAAATCGGTTCATCATCAAAAGAATTGCGGAGACTTTGTTTGGAAATATTAATATGCCCCCAGAATCCATATACCTTTTCTGAAATAGTGGCGCGAAATCCGTTTACGAGCGAGGTGGAGATCACCATTACCGAAACACTCAATGCGATCGCGACGCGGGCTATACCGATAATAAGACGCGAAAAAGAGCGTTCCTTATTATGCATAATCCTTTTGGTGATAAAAAACTCAAACCACATCGGTATTTCCTTATAAATTTGGCTTTTATTTTGAATAATGCATGCGCATGGTACAACTGCTGACTACACTCTTCTGCCTGCTGGCAGGCACTGCCTGTAAAAATAAGGATTCTGTTTCTGATGCTGCAGCCATAGTTGTTGAAAGTGCACCTGTACCGAAACCCTCCACGGATTATGCAACGGATATTCTCACAGGTGCTGAGCAAACGGATCTATATCTCCCGCTGATAAAAGATAAATACGTTTCCTGTGTGGTGAATCAAACATCTGTGATCGGGTCAACACATCTTGTTGATTCGTTACTGTCACTGCATGTAAAGATCAACAATATCTTCGCGCCCGAACATGGTTTCAGAGGTACTGAAGACGCCGGGGCCACCATTCTCAATGCGAAGGATGTCAAATCCGGACTTCCGGTAATCTCGCTGTATGGCGCTAAAAAGAAACCTGCATGGGAAGATCTTGCCGATGCCGATATTGTTTTATTTGATATCCAGGATGTGGGTGCGCGGTTTTATACATATATCTCCACACTGCATTATGTAATGGAAGCATGTGCAGAAAATAAAAAGAAACTTATTATCCTCGACCGTCCGAATCCAAACGGATTTTATGTTGACGGCCCTGTATTAAAAAAAGAATTCACTTCATTTGTCGGGATGCATCCCGTTCCTGTTGTACATGGCATGACCATCGGGGAATATGCACAAATGGTGAACGGCGAACAATGGCTTTCGAACGGCGAACAATGTGACCTGACTGTAATTCCCTGTAAAAATTATGACCATAAAAAATATTACGAAATTAAAATCGCACCGTCGCCGAATTTAAAATCAATGCGCGCCATCTATCTGTATCCGACGTTATGCTTTTTTGAGGGAACGAATGTAAGTGTGGGAAGAGGAACAACACATCCCTTTGAATTATTCGGGAGCCCGTATATTAAAATAACAGCGCCTTCTAAATTCCCATCATTACAATCCACATCATTCACACCGGTAAGCGGGCCGGGATCGAAAAATCCGCCCTTTATGGGGCAAGCATGTTTTGGATATGATTTTTCGGGACTCCCGGACAGCAGTTTACGCGATACCTATCTGCACCGGGAGATCAATATACAACTGATCAAGAATACCTATGCACAGTTTTCAGATGGCGGGCGGTTTTTCCTTGAAAATAATTTTTTTAATAAACTTGCGGGCACTGATGAATTGATGGAACAGATTAAAACGCTGAAAACTGCAGAGGAGATCCGCAGCAGCTGGCAGGAAGATCTGCAGGCATTTAAACAGATCAGAAAAAAATATTTACTCTATCCCGATTTCGAATAATGGAACACAGGCTCAGGATAATTTATATGGGTACGCCGGAATTTGCTGTTCCTGCGCTGGAAATATTATTGAAAAGCGGATTTAACATTGCAGCAGTGGTAACTGCTCCTGACCGTCCGTCGGGCAGAGGATTACAATTAACACCTTCACCTGTTAAACAATTTGCCCTTGCACATCAGCTCCCTGTTTTGCAGCCGGAAAAATTAAAGGATCCTGCTTTTATTGAAGCATTGCGTTCCTGCCATGCCGACCTGCAGGTTGTGGTTGCATTTCGCATGCTTCCGGAAATTGTCTGGCAGATGCCGCGTTTGGGCACCTTAAATCTGCATGCATCTCTCCTGCCCGATTACCGCGGAGCAGCACCGATCAATCATGCGATCATACAGGGCGAGAAGGTCACAGGTGTTACCACTTTCTTTTTACAACATGCGATCGATACAGGGGATATTCTTTTTCAGGAACAGGTTCCTATCGAAGCAGAGGATGATGCCGGAACCCTGCACGATAAATTAATGGCAAAAGGCGCAGCACTTGTTTTGCGCACCGTAACCGCAATTGAAGAAAATAATTATCATCCGGTTCCGCAAAAGCCGGGATCCCATAAAACAGCACCGAAAATATTTAAGGAGAATTGCCTTATTGACTGGAATAAACCCGCAACGGAGATCAGGAATTTCATACGCGGTTTAGCGCCCTATCCCGGTGCATTTACGGTAGTAAATAATAAACCGGTGAAAATCTATAAAGCGGATATTCTTCCAGCTGCGGAAATCCTCCGGCCGGGAACACTTTCAACCGATAATAAATCCTTTATCCGTTTCGCTGCAAAGGATGGGTTGCTGGATATACAGGAATTACAGGCGGAGGGAAAAAAAAGAATGCGCGTTGAAGCATTTTTGCGCGGGAACCGGCTTTGATATTAAAACCAGCGGATCTTCCTGAAGAGGAAATACAATCCCAGAGAAATTACGACCGACAGCACGATCACCATATAAAAACCCGCATTCGAATTTTCCAGCGGCAGATTCGGAAGGTTCATACCGTAAAAACTTGCTATCAGTGTCGGCACCATAAGAATGATCGTGATGGAAGTGAGGCGCTTCATCACAATGTTCAGATTATTGGAAATAATGGACCCGAAAAAGTCCATCGTACTATTCACGATGTTCGCATAAATATTAGCCATCTCCAAAGCCTGCGAGCTGTCAATGAGAATATCCTCGAGATAATCATTTTTTTCCTCATCGTTTTTAATACCGAGGAAATTGGTGCGCTGTATCTTCATCATCAATAATTCATTGGCGCGGAGGTCGGTAACAAAATAGACCAGCGACTTCTGAATATTGAGCAATTTTGCCAGTTCCGAATTCCGGCTTGAATTCATCAGTTCCTTTTCAATGAGATAGCGCTTTTTATTCATCTCATTCAGATACTGAATAAAATAAAACACATTCTTTTCGAAAATTTTCATCACCACCATATCCTTATCCTGAGAGGTGAGGTGTTTGATCGCAATGGAAAAAAACCAGTCAATCACTTTGTTCTGCGCCGAGCTGATGATGATATTATAATCGGCAGTAAGAATGATCCCGATAGGAATAGTAATATAGAATGCATCGTTATCAATAGAATTCTCCATGTCATTCTCGATCGGTGTATTGATCACGATCAGTTTGACATTATCATCCTGTTCAAAACGCGAACGTTCGTTAATATCAATAGAATCCAGTAAATAATCAATCGGAATATCAATGGCATCGCTGAGAGTCGCGAGGCGTTTATGGTCGAAGGGTGGGTGTACGTTTATCCAGCAGTCTTTTTCAGGCTTTTCGATCTCTACAATCGCATTATCCGTTTTTTTGTAGTATTTGATCATCCCCTTCCATGCAACGGTTGAAAAATTTGGACGGGCAAAGATAAGGCTTTATTCTGAGAAAAAAGCAAGTTTTCCGGATTATGTGCAACCCCTGCTTAGCCCTGCAGATGATATTCGGTAAGACCGTGGTAATCACCGTATGAGGATGTGGTCAGTATGAGTCCGACCCCCGCGGCATAATAATATTGTGTTTTAAAATTCAGCGACATCACTGTGCCGTTCATATTCATTTTGCTGTCCCCTTCTATTACCGTCACGTCACCATACGACTTTCCTTCCACCTCTTTTATTGCATTCGTTTCCAGCACCGTCATCACAAGGATACTCTGAATGCCATTTGCTGAAAAATGTATTTCCCAGGTATCACCTTTCGTAACCCCATCTTTTAAAAGCACCTGAAAATTTCCGGATTCAAATGCATCCGTCAGGTAATCATTTCCTTCCTTCCTGATCGTTGAAGATTTATTCACGACTGAATTTACCATGGTGAATGTGGAAGGGTCCGGAGAGCCCGTTACAGCGTTTGTATACAGGGAACCGTCTTTCTGTTTATAGGTCCAGGTATTACCGGTTGCGAGCGGATAATTTGCCATAGGAATGATTTTGTTTTGGTGATTGAATATTTAAGTGGAAGCCGGTCACATTGTTCCCTTTTGTTTACTTACATAAATGTAAAGAAATCCGGGATGCCATGCAGAGGAAATTATTTTATCCCGGGTAATCGATCTCTCCCTCAAAAACAAATGCGCCCGGACCAATTAGCCAGATATCGGTGAAATTATTATCAGATACTAAATTAAATGCAACCGTTAATGTCCCTCCCATAGTTTCCAGATTAACCTGATGTTGTCCGGCAGGAAAATTCCTGCGCAAAGCAATTACCAATGCAGAAGCTGTTACTCCGGTGCCACAGCTCAGCGTCTCATCTTCCACTCCCCTTTCATACGTGCGGATAAAATACCGCCCGTCACGTTCCTCAATAAAATTAATATTAATACCTTCCTTCCTGTATCTCTCACTATACCGGATTTCTGCGCCTGCCGATTTTACATCCATTGATTTTAATCCCTGTACAAATGTGACATAATGCGGAGAGCCTGTGTTCAGTGTATAATATCCGTTTCCGGTTTCAACAGCATGCACATCCTGCATTTTCAATCTGATGATTCCATCTACCGGCTCGGCCTCATGTATTCCGTCAACGGCTAAAAACAAATAATGCGGCTTGTCAATACCCAGCAGCCTTGCAAAACTGATCATACAACGCCCGCCGTTTCCGCACATGGAACTTTGCTGTCCGTCGGAATTAAAATATACCATTTCAAAATCATAACCGGAGATATTTTCCAGCAACATCACACCATCGGCACCGATCCCAAACCGCCTGTCGCATATTTGTGCAAACCATGTATGATTTTCTCTACTGATCTGCCGGTTTCTGTTGTCGAATAGGATAAAATCATTTCCTGTTCCCTGGTATTTATAGAACCTGATCTTCATTTTTGCGTTAATATCTGCTAATAGCGTTAAATATTGTTAAGCGAAAATACGACAATCTTTCAGCCGGCGTTTAGTGCATGAAATTTGATAACTGAGATAACAGTAAAAAAGTTGATCATATGAAACCAAAAATTCTCCTTTTCACCGCCATTGTTGCCGTGACAAGTTCGCTGGCGACGATCATTTTATACCAGAATTTTTTTGCGGGCAATTCCGAAATCGGGAACGGCAGCATGTCGGGTCACTTTCAATATGCCA
>CAYTFT010000093.1:0-8157 GCA_964437155.1 uncultured Chitinophagales bacterium
GCAACCGATTGAAACAGACAGATTATTAATTGCAGTTTCAGAAACATATGATGTTCTGATTTCCGTTCCGGAAGAAAATACTGCGTATGGATTACGTATCACACCTGAGGACCGGTCAAATTCTGCATCTGTATTTTTCGGAACCGGTATTGTAAAAAATGCCGACAGTCTTTCCGGATTAAAATATTTCGAAGGGATGCAGATGATGAATCGTATGATGAAAATGAACGGAGAAATGGATGACATGGGAATGGAAATGAGTTTGAATATGATGGATATGAATGTAGTGATGTATCCGGAAATTACCGGTGAAACAAAGCAAAAAGAAAAAGGCCGGCATAAGGAAAATACCATGACGCACGAACAGCAACCTGCACAAAAACGTCAGCGTCCCGTAACACTCAATTATGCAATGCTTCAATCAGTAAATCCTGTGCATTTTCCACCCGGTGCTCCCGTAAAGGTGCTTCGGTTTGAACTCACCGGAAACATGAACAGATATGTATGGAGCATGGATAACAAAGTACTTTCAGAATCAGATAAGATACTTATTAAAAAAGGTGAAATTGTCCGGCTCGTTATTTACAACGGTTCCATGATGCGGCACCCAATGCATTTACATGGTCACGATTTTCGTGTCGTGAATGGAAAAGGCGATCTCGCACCATTTAAAAATGTGATCGATATTATGCCAATGGAAACCGACACACTGGAATTTTATGCAAATACGGAAGGTGACTGGTTTTTCCACTGCCATATTTTGTACCATATGATGAGTGGCATGGGCCGCGTTTTTTCCTATGAAAATTCTCCGGCAAATCCTTCAATTCCGAAACCACAGGCCGCGCAGCGACAATTATTTTCCGATGACAGAAAACCACATGTTATGGCTGAAAATGATTTTGCAATAAACGGAAATGACGGGATGTTCCTGCTTGCGAATACACGCTGGGGCATCGGCACCGAATGGCGGCTTGGCTATAACGAAATGCATGGCTACGAAACAGAAACACATCTCGGCCGCTATATCGGTAAAATGCAGTGGTTGATGCCGTTTGTCGGATACGACTGGAGATACAGGATGCCTGAAACAGATAAACCCGAACAAAACCTTTTTGGACAGCAGGATACCCACAACAACAGAGCACTTTTTAGTGTTGGGGTGAATTATTTACTGCCGATGCTGGTCACGGCTCAGGGTGAATTATTTCAAAATGGAAATTTCCGTCTGCAACTTATGCGTGAAGATATTCCGGTGAGCAAGCGACTCCGTGCGGGGTTCATGATCAATACAGATAAAGAATATATGGGGGAACTAAAATACATCCTGTATAAAAATGTCGGCATCAGAATGCATTACGACAGTGATATGGGATTTGGCGCCGGAGTTACACTCAATTTATGAATTAACGCATTCTACTTCCAGGGTATTATAAAATAGCATTTGAAATCAGGGTAGATTGTGCATGAAAGGACAGGCAATAATTGCAGATAATTATTTAAACGCTCGTTGAGCAATTAGTTTTCCGGGTGAAATTTCGGGTCAAGTGGTACAATCGAATTACTGTTAATCAAGACTGTTAATATTTCACAAGGCCATCAGTTGAATACTGCGAATAATTTTTATCAATTTTATCGCTGTAATGAAACAGACTTTTTTCACGTGTACCCTGCTATTCTCAGGCATCTTTCTTTCCGCCCAGCAACCCTATCAGCCCTACCGTACGGCAAATGATATTATACTGGACGGAAAACTCGATGAAGCCGAATGGCAGCTTACACCCGTAGAAACGGAATTCATGCAACAGGGCCCCGATGCCGGCGCTACGCCTACCGAGAAAACTGAGGTGCGCATTTTATATAATGATGATTATTTGTTTATCGGCATTACCTGTTTCGATTCGGAGCCGGATAAACTCGTGCAGGTGGAAATGGAACGCGATTTTCCCATTGGGCAGGAGGATGGAACAGGTGTGACAATAGATACTTATCACGATAAAATCACGGCGATCGGATTTATTTCAAACACGCTGGATGCGCGGTGGGATGCACAGATAACACGCGATGGCGCCGGACAGAGTGATTCGTATAATACCTTCTGGGATGTGCGCTCATTCGTAAACGACAAAGGCTATACAACTGAATACCGGATCCCGTTTTCATCGTTACGGTTTGAAGAAAAACCTGTTGTGATCATGGGTTTTCGCATCGCAAGACTCATCAAAAGAAAAAATGAATTGATCACATATCCGAAATGCGATCCGAAAACAAATAATGCATGGACCAATGTTTCCTTTGCAAGGGATATTGAATTTCATGATCTGAAAGCAAGAAATCCATTGTATATCAGTCCTTATGTGATCGCAAATTATTATGAAGAAAATATATTAAACGACGCAGGAACCGGCTACACTAAAAATGCCGATTTCATGACACGTAAAAATTTTGCTGAAAATGAAACACTCGATAAGATCATCAGCAATATAGGAATTGATGCAAAATACGGTATAACTAAAAATCTCACGCTCGACCTGACGATTAATACTGACTTTGCGCAGGCGGAGGTGGATGATCGTATCATCAACCTCTCTAAGTACGAAGTAAATCTCCCTGAAAAAAGAAGTTTCTTTCTCGAGGCCGCCAATCAGCTGAGCTTCGGATTTCCCTCCGGCAACGAATTATTTATTACCCGCAAGATCGGAAATGAAAACGGGATCATTGTCCCGATACTCGGCGGCGCGCGGCTTACCGGAAAAGTGGGCGAATGGCAACTGGGCGCATTGAATATGCAGACAACAGGATTTCAAAATACAACTGACACGATCGCACCGCATAATTTCACGGTGTTGCGCACGCGGCGCGATATTGATGAGCTCGGGAGTTTTATCGGCGGCATTATCTGCAATCGCGTAAACACCGATACATCAACGCTTTCTAACCAGTCATTCGGAATTGATTTCGTGAAGCGATTGAATCAGCAACTTACCATCGAAGGAGGAATCGCAAATACACTGGTTGATTTTAATACCGACTCCATCATGAATAGTCTTTATTTTCATACAGGCGTCTTTCAAGCGGCGAATTCGGGATTTATTTATTCCGGCACAATTGACCTCGTAGGCAAAGACATTAATCCCGTGATGGGATATATGGATGAAAATGATTACGGATTTGGTAATACAAAATTCGGATACCAGTGGGATATAAGTAAAACAAATGCGCTGCAATACATTTATATCTTCACGAACAATGCTTACCGGTGGAAACTGCATTCCGGCGAGCGTGAAACATTTTCCAGCAATATTTTTCCCGGTATTGTGTTTAAGAACGGAGCATCCATTGATTTCTCTTTATTTGAGTATAAAATTGATTCGCTGTTTTATGACTGGTATCTGGATGATGAAAATGCAATTGCTGCCGGCACGTATGCCATGCTGAATAATTCACTTACGCTTACCTCGCCTCAGCAATCAAATTATACCGCTTCCTTGTTTTCCTCTTACGGAGGTTTTTATGGCGGAGATCATTTTTTTGTCGCACCGGAAGTTACCTGGTGGGCAACAAAACATCTGAACATTTCTTACACTTACGAATACAATCATATCCGGTTTGATCATTTTCTGCACGAAAAAAGAAATACGGATTATGCAAGTAGTCTGATGCGACTCGGCGTGAATTATAATTTTACAACAAAAGTTTCCATTAAATCGTATTTTCAATTCGACGACCTGAGTCATCAGATGAGCAGCAATATCCGCTTCCGGTTCAATCCGAGAGAAGGAACAGATCTTTTTATTGTTGTAAATCAGGGGTTGAACAGCGACCGCACACGACTTGATCCGAAATTACCGTATATCAATAATCAGGCAGTTACCGTAAAATTTACCAGGACATTCGGGCAATAAAATCAGGATTTTCCGGCACCCATCAGGTCGAGAAGTTCTTTGCGCATATATCCCTGTTCTGCCATTCGCTTTGAAGCGTCCCTATAACTTTCTGCATCAACAGAACTCTGCGTATTTAATCCGTCAACATACCGGTTATACATGCAAAATGCAGCAGCTATCAAAACAGTATCGTGAATTTGTTTGTCCGATGCACCCAGTTCACGGGCAGCCTGCACATCGTCCTGTAAAACATTTTTACCACCCTGTTGCACTTTGCCGGCGATGACCAACAATGCTTTTAATTTTTCAGAGATCAGCGGTGAGTTGCGCATATCTTTTTTCAACGCCTCGATCTCTTCCAGCGTTGCCTGTAAATGATGCGCGGCAGCAGCTCCGTGCGAAAGCTGACAAAACTGACAATCATTTTCTGAGGAAACATAGGTTGCAATGAGCTCGCGTTCACCTTTTGTCAATTCACTGTCGGTTTGCAATAACGCATTCGCTAATTGCAACAGAGGAATTCCGGTATCAGGGTAATCGATCAATAATCCGCGTATGCCCGGAAAATTGGTTTTCAATTGAATGTATGCCATATTTTTTCAGGTAAAAATAAATTGCTTACCTGTTTTTGCGCCGGCGTTTACAATTATTTTGAATTACCAACCGCATCAGTGATATGCGTTGCTGCAGCATCTTCCAGTTTACGTATTTGTCTTTTAATAATAACTAACGGAATACCTGCGAAAATACCGAATCCACAATCAATTAAAATATGAAACCAGGGAATTTCGCGGAAAGGACCTGCGATCCATGCAAGTGGCCAAACGGCGATACAACAAATAATTCCC
This sequence comes from uncultured Chitinophagales bacterium, assembly GCA_964437155.1. Lineage (GTDB taxonomy): Bacteria > Bacteroidota > Bacteroidia > Chitinophagales > BACL12 > UBA7236. The sequence goes on from CAYTFT010000093.1 coordinate 4,736, forward strand.
CAATCAATTACCCATTTATTTCTGACAGGATCTCTGAAAGGGCCGATAAAAACTATCGCGATCATTATATGTGCAAATGCCAGCCAGTCATTTCCGTAGGCAAGAAAAGGAAACCGGGCATTTGTTTGCTGCACTGCATCCAGTACTGTGGAAAGCCAGTTGTATACCCGTTGCGGAATATATTTTTCAAAATACAATAATGCAGATAATTCCTTTTCTACCGGAATTGCGGTGACTCCGCTCAATACAAGTCCCGCCATTATAATTATAAGGAGTATACGGATTTTGGTTACCGGTGTTATAGAAAATAGATTAATTTGATGCGATACATATTTTTTTCAGAAAATAATTCTCAAAATAAATTATCGAAGAATAGAAAAATGTGCATTCTTGTATTTGCCTTGTCATATCCTTTTCAATTATTTAATTTTACACAACACTTTCTATCCGGTTATAGGTAAAGTGAAATCCCGCTGTTATTAATTTTTGCGGAATTACCCAGCGGCTTTTTAATATCAGTTCTGTTTCGGTACCGATAATAAATGCTCCGAATGCAAGAAACCATTTCGGTGTCGGGATGCCGAACGGAACCTGCATCGCTTTCCGCAATGCCGCCATAAATGCATCGTTGGATAACGGATAAGGCGATGTAATATTCACAATGCCGTTCAGGGTTTCATGTGTATCGATAAATTCAATACTTCGGGCAATATCTTCCACATGCACCCAGCTCATCATTTGCTCGCCATTGCCCATTTTTCCGCCGAGTCCGAAGCGCACAAGATTTTTAAACCGTGCAATTACCCCGCCGTCAATGCCCAGCGTAATAGCCATACGCATTACAATTTTCCGCGTATGCGGCAGTTCAATTGCATAAAAAGTTTTTTCCCATTGCTTGCAGACATTCATGGAAAAATCATCACCCATCTCGCCGCTGAGCTCATCCTGCGGCATATCCTCTGCATGCCGGTAAATTGTAGCACTCGCGGCATTGAACCAGATGCGCGGAGGATGTTGCATCTTTTGCACGGCAATGCCTAATGCATTGGTCGCATCCACGCGTGAGCGCAGAATTTCTTTTTTATTTTTTTCTGTATACCGGCAGTTCACACTTTTGCCCGCGAGGTTTATGATCATTTCGGCGCCTTCGAGGGCATCTGTCCAGTCGCCCTGTAATCGTGCATCCCATTGCACATAAGAAATATTGTTTTTGCCCGCATGTTTCTTGCGGGATAAAACAATAATGGCATGTCCTTTTTTGCTGAAATATTCCGCGAGATAGGAGCCGATATCGCCTGTGCCGCCGGCAATTACAATTTTCATAATACGGTCTTGTTTTTAATTTCAGGAATTACTGCATCAATTCTTTCTGCGAGTTGCGGTAAATGACAGGTGGGGACTTTCGGAAATAAATGATGCTCGGTATGATAAAACATATTATAGAATATTTTTGTCCGCCACCCGCCGCGCACTGTTCTCGAATATACGGCATCATCACAATCATGATGCACCGTCCACACCGCAAAAAATGATGTGAAACATTCCCCGATCACCATCACGGTCACATGATACGTAAGCCAGTCTATGCGTATCACCAGCCAGGTGAATACAATAATCGCAGTGATAATTACTATCTCCAGCAGGATCCAGAGTTTTATATATTTATTCGCAAACCGCATTGCATGCGTATGGATCAGAATAATGAAATAGGGTCCGGATGCTACCGCCTTCCACCATTGCATACGCGCACTCATCGCTTCCATATCTTTTTCGGTGAGCGTATGTTTATGATGCTGCAGATGATTATATTTTACGGCATGCATGCTCGCCAGCATGGTAGTGCTCAAAAAAAATAAAAACCATTCCGTGGCGCGGCGGGAAATTCCCAGTGTATTGTGCTGCGCATTATGCGATTGACGCAATCCGGTGAGGAAAAAAAAGAACGAGCAAAATAAAGCGGGAACATATAATTGAAAATATGCAAATACGCAGGAGGAAATCAGCCAGGGGAGGGAAAGAAAAATTTCCTGTGCAATTTCTTTTCGCGATAATGGAAGGAGGTCCTTCCATTCAACCTTTTGCAGGCGTTTGTCTTTGTGCAGTGGAGGTAACATAACAGGTTGTTTAATTTATATGTTTTGTATTTTCAGGAAATATTGAAAGTTCATAATAAAAAAAATCAGCGCATGAGTTTAAGAAAAGTATTAAGGAACCAGTTCTCGTCGCTTTTGGTAATGAGTTCCATCATTTTATCGCCCTTGTTGGTCAGTTTTTCGAGATCGTCGATCACCTCGCTGAATGCCTTGAATTCCCTGCTGCGCATATCACCCTGCACGCTGCTGAGTTCATGAATGATATGGATCATTGGGTCGATCTCCCGTTTTTTCCGCTCCTTCAATATCAGGCGGAACACTTTATACATATCCTTTTCAGCGCTAAAAAACTCCTTCCGCTCGCCTGTTTTAAGCTCCCGTTTTACCAACTGCCAGTTAATAAGCTCCCGGATATTCATATTCGCATTACCCCGGCTCACGCGCAGTTGCTCCATGATCTCCTCTGTGGAAAGCGGATCAGGCGCGATCAGCAACAACGCATGGATCTGCGCCATGGTGCGGTTGATGCCCCACTGGCTGCCCAGACTTCCCCAGCTTTGAATGAATTTTTCCTTTGCCTCCGTGAGTTGCATGCAGCAAAGATATAACAGGTTTTCGAACTTTCAAAACTTATTGAAAGTTTTTTTATCCCGCCGGAACCGTTCAGAGATACCTGGATAAGAAGTTCTGAAACTCGTGGCGCAATTCTTCAAAAATATGCTTGTGGGTATCCATTTTATCACGCAGTTCGGTGTGATCATCGAAGGATACCCTTGCAGAGGCGGGATTATTTTGCGCTATTTCAGAAAAAATATGTTCGGCGGCGCGCAGGTCATGCAATAATTCATCGCTCGCTTCATTCTGCCGTATGAACTGGTTCTGAAAATGTTCTACTTCGGCGAGCACGTCATGACTGGTGTATTTTTTCGAAACCTCAGCGAGTTTACCGTTGAATGACTTTACTTCATCTTTCACAAAAAGATTGTAGTTGATCCACTCCACAATTTCCGGGTGCAGATCTGCAATATGTTTTCTTTCCCTGATCATTTGATTGTTTTTTATACGTTCAAAATTGAAGCGAATGTCAAAGCGGTAAAACAGTTTTTATCAGCATAAAGACTGACTTTAATCACCGGTGGAATTTTATTCAACGCATTATTCGGGCCCATCGGGGCGGCATTATTGTAGCAAACAATTTCCTTTGCGGTTGGCGTCCCCGCCAATCCGCCAGATTTTTTTTAAGATAGGATATATTTATTAATTATTTCACGCCCCGCTCTGCCGATTCTCCGAATCGGCTGTGGTGGATGCAGACTCCCGTCTGCACTT
>CAYTFT010000094.1:0-8020 GCA_964437155.1 uncultured Chitinophagales bacterium
CGTGCAACAATATATCCGGTGTGATCGGCAAGTTCAACTGTTTCCATTTCTGCTTTTCCGGATAACTGGAAATGCTCTGCTGCAGGATTTGGGAACATATTTATTCCTGCATCCGTAAATGAAAGTATGCTTTCCCAGGTACCGGAAAGATCTGATGCATAGCGCGGAAAGATCTGATAACCCTCGGTAAATGGCGTACTGGCATCAAACTGACTGCCTATGCCTGTAATAAATATATCACCGGGTGATACGTTATAGGAAGGAAATACCGAAGCAAATGGCATTGTTGATAATTCGGTATTATCATCAATGCGCATGGTAACTGTATTGGTTCCGTCTGTTATATCTACATTGAAAGAAGTACCATCGCCCAGCCATTGTGCTATATCGACAAAATTATAACCGGACAACAGCATACTAACAAGATCAGATTCCGTTGATTCATTTAATACTGTTGCAGCTGTTGGCGTTTTTAATGTATTCGCGCCATCAATAAATATTAATGTATCGGCTACCACTTCTGTGAGCCCGTTATACTGATCAATAGTACCTAAAATATTTACTTCATCACCTTCTGTAACCACATAACCAAATGCATTGCTGAAATTAAAAACGGAAATGCCGCCAGTATTATCAATGAGTGTAAACTGCAATCCGCCGTCCCATAAATTAACACCGTACACTATACCCGTAAGGTCAACGAGTTCTCCAATGGAAGTTGCATTACCGTCAATATCTTCGGCGGTCACCTCGGCAATATCGTATGCAGTATACGTTGGCGGAGCTGTGTCGTCATCTGTAATAATCAATGACCATGTATCCGGTAATCCGAAAACGCAGGTTCCGGTCGTGGCTGTCATTTCCAGAATGAGTGTTTCATCTGCCTCTGCAATAATATCATTTACAACCGGTACTGTTATGGTTGCAGAAGTAGCGCCACCGGCAGTGAAAGATACAGTTGTCGGAAGCGTGAGTGTATAATCACCACCTGTCACCGTTGAGGCAACACCTAAGCTGACCGTTACATCGCAATCGGCACTTTCTGTAAGATTGATGGTAGCAGTTGAAGATCCGTCTGCTTCACTCATTGCATCACCCGATGTTGAGAAGGAAAGAACGGGAGTCGGGACAGCACCGACAGCAGTAATAGAAATATCATCGAGTGCAAATTCATCGCGGTTACCTGTTCCGCTTATATCATTTCCGGTCCAGCTCAGATAAAAATTATCGCCGGGAGCAATAGCAAGTCCGGTGAGCGAGGCAGAGCGCAAAATCACATAAGGCGTAAAATCCATTGCCTCGGGAGATGCATAATCTGCGGCCGCAACAGCAGTGTATGTAATATTATCATAGGAATAGGAAAAATTAAAGCTGTTGGAACGACCTGCGTCGTTCATCACATAAATTGTATAGGCGATATCCAGTTCACCGATATCATCGGCAGTATTGTTTACCAATTTCAGAATAAAACTGCCGGGTGTAAAATCATCGGCAACCGGTTGTACCATCAGACCCTGATTTCCGGCAATATCCACTCCGTAAACGCCACCGGTTGTAACAAGTCCCATGGTTGTTCCCCGGGCAAAATCGCCGGTAGTTGCTGTTGCCCCGAAGGCAACATCTCCTTCACTGAAACCCACTGCACTCCATTGGTCGGAATTGAGCGTTCCTCCGCCGCCCCCGGGCTGGAAACCCGCACCGGCAAAACCTGTGAAATCAATGGTTACAGGAACCCCGACAGCAGTGATCGCAAGCTGAGCCTGCACTGCCATGGAACCTAAAAAAGCAATGGACAGAATGTAAAATTTTTTCATTGTATAATATGGTTTGAATTTAGCTTCCAAAAGTAGAGGGAATATGACTAAAAACCTAATAGCAAAAACGCTGAAATTTGTTTGGGGTAATTTTATCCTGAAATGTTAAAATCAAGTGACTGATGCCTGACCGCAGCCGGAGAAGCAAGCCTCCGGTAATTATTGTATTTCCGGGATCCGGTAAATAAAATTGATTTTACTTTATTTAGTGCACAGCAATACAATTACGGGGGTTGTAAAATAAACAGATACGCAATATCTTTTCGCCGGAATACAGTAAAAAAATACAGACTCCTCAAAGCAAGTGAGATATGATAAAAAACAAAGTAGCACCGGCAGCAGGAACACTCTTATTAAGTGAACCTTTTATGCTGGATCCGAATTTCAAGCGCACGGTTGTAATGCTCTGTGAACATATGGACGATGGCGGCACGGTTGGTTTTATTCTGAACCGCCCGCTGGATATTAAAGTGTGTGACGCATTGGTGGACTTTGATGACGTACAAAACGAATTATTTTATGGCGGCCCCGTTGCACAGGATACCCTGCATTATCTGCATCGCTATGGCGATATTATTGAGGAGAGCATGCAGATAAAAGATGATATTTTCTGGGGTGGCAATTTCGAGCAGCTCGGAGAATTAATTAAAGCCGGGACCATAGACCCGAAAAATATTAAATTCTTTCTCGGATACAGCGGATGGAGCACAGGTCAACTCGACGGGGAATTAAAGGAAAATGCCTGGATCGTAACACCTGCAAAAAGCCAGTATATTTTTGATATCTCCGATCGTGAATTATGGAAGATTGTACTCAGCGATCTTGGCGGCGATTACAAACAGCTCGTACATTATCCGGAAGATCCGATGCTGAATTAAATTATTTTATTTCCATTTTAAATAATGCATTTTCACCGATGGCGATGATGGTATCTCCTTTGCGCGGATTTACCGCAACGGAACCTGTGAACCTGCCAAATGCAGGCAATACACCCGCAGCCTTGCCGAACCAGAAACAGGGCAAGCGCAGTTTCTGTTTCGCCTTACCTGAAATGCTGAAACCCGGATGGATATGTCCGGAAAAATTATAGCAGTCTGCATCATGCTGCGTTAATTTTTCGTGACTGAAAATAATATTATCTATCTGCAATTGATCCTCTGTAACCGCGATGCCGGCAAATGCATACCACCCTGCATCCAGTATATCATGATTGCCGATCACGAGCGAGCACCGGAGCGCTGCATTGCGTTTGCGCCATTCGAGAAATGCAGTTACACCCTCATTCATTTCTGAGTGGAACATATCCCCCAGAAATAAAATTTCGGACGGATCAAATTCCGCTATCAGCGCATCCATTTTTTTCAGATCATTTTGCAGAATACCTCCAGGGATGGCGATACCGCTTTTTCTGAAATGCATTTCCTTCGAAAAATGTGCATCGGCGATCATCAGCAGCTGCTGTTCCTGCCAGAATAAAGTACCCGCGGGTGAAGCAGTAAAATGCTGTCCGCAAATGATCATTTCCATATTATTCATTTTCCAGGATCATTTTTTGAATACGGTCACTTAATTTTTCGGAGGTGAGTTTATCGCGGAGGCTGTCGACAACAATGGGAAATGCAAAGGGTGAAAAGCGCTCTGTAGGACGAATTATTATCTCACTGTTCTGGATGCGGAGCAGGGCGGTCCGCATGCGCGCATTTTCCATCTGGCCGTATAATATTTCATCATACGATTGCTTCAGTAATAAATTAGCGGGTTCATATTCCCTGAGGACATCGAATATCAGTTGCGCGGATGCCTGTAAATGTCTGGATCGTTTTAATTCTCCCGGATATCCCTGGAATACCATACCGGAAATAATGGATATATCGCGGAATTTGCGCCTTGCCATTTCAGTAGCGTTGACAGAATTGAAAAGATCGGATTCCACCGACTGCACAGAAAATAATTCCCTGATCATTTTTTCATCGACGTGAAAAGGTACATTACATAATAATTCAAATCCATAATCATTCATTGCGACAGAGATGCTCACCGGTTGTATCCGGCTGATGCGATACGCACATAATCCCGCCATCACCTCGTGCACTACCCTTCCTTCAAACGGATAAATAAAAATATGGTATCCTTCGTCGCTCGTACTTAATTCAACTAATACCTGTTGCGTATCCGGAATGGCAGAACGTTGTTGTTGCAATGCCAACAAGGGTTCCAGAATATCGTATTCTGCAGGATGCTGCATATTTCTTGTAAATGCTTCCAGTTGTATACGCATCAGTTCCGCCATATAAGAAGAAAGAGGCATTCTTCCGCCCATATAGGATGCTGTTCCTGCTTTTTGTTCTTTTGTTTTTCGCACAAAGGCCGTCATGTCCTTCAGCAAAATAAATTCAAGGCACATACCTGCAAACCAGAATACATCGCCCGGTTTCAAGGAAGCGATAAAATATTCTTCAATGGTTCCCAATGTTCCGCCTTTAATAAATGCGACGCGCACAACAGGATCGCTTACAATTGTTCCGATCTGCAACCGGTGTTTGGTGGCGGCATTTTTATTTACGATCCGGTAGACACCATCCACATTGGCAACTTTGCTGAAATCATCATACGCATGTAATGCAGATCCGCCCTGCGTTAAAAACAGTAATATCTGATGCCATTCATCGTCGCTGATCATCTGATAAGCATGTGTATCTCTTATTTCACGCAAAATAATATCTGCCCTGAATCCACCGCTTACCGACAACGTGACGAGATATTGCAGCAAAACATCAAAACATAAAACAAGCGGTTCTTTCTTTTCAACGATACCGGTTTTCACGGCTTCTTTTATTGCAGCTAATTCCACCAGTTCAAGCGCATGTGTGGGAACAAAATAAATTTTTGAAACAGCGCCCGGTTGATGACCACTTCTTCCTGCGCGTTGGGTAAACCGCGCAACACCTTTTGGCGAGCCGATCTGAATTACGGTATCCACCGGACGAAAATCCACGCCGAGATCAAGACTGGAAGTGCAGATCACCGCTTTTAATGTACCTGTATGCAGATTCTCCTCCACCCAGTCGCGCACTTCGCCCGACAAACTTCCGTGATGCATGGCAAGCATACCGGCGAGTTCCTCATCATAATTTAATATCTGGTGATACCATATTTCTGCCATTGCACGCGTATTTGTGAATACGAGTGTGGTGCCGCTGTTGCGGATAATATTTACAATGGCAGGCAATAATTTCAAACCGATATGTCCTGCCCACGGTAATACATCAATTGCATCGGGCAGCACGCTTTCGATCTGTATTTCTTTTTTATTTTCTGAACGGATGATGATCGTATTTTCTTTTCCGGCGCCACATAATACTTCCATCGCTTCCACCAGATTGCCGATGGTAGCGCTGATGCCCCAGGTGCGTAATTGCCTGTTATTATTTTCTGCTATTGCACGTAAACGGGATAAAGCAAGTTCTACCTGTATGCCGCGTTTGCTTCCCAGTAATTCATGCCACTCATCAACAACCACACATTCCAGTGTAGAAAAAAGATCGGCATAATGCGTTCCGCAGAATAATACATGTAAACTCTCAGGCGTGATAATGAGACAATCAGGCATTTGTTTTTTCTGCGCCTGCTTCTGCCTGAGCGAAATGTCTCCGGTACGCAATTCCACTTTCCACTGAAGGCCCATTGTTACGCAGGCCTCCTGTAATGCCCTGCAAATATCCTTTGCCAATGCACGCAATGGTGTGATCCAAAGTACTTTTAATCCGGGGGCATGCGGCGTAGTGCTGGCGAGCTGCTCCGCCATTATCGGAACCCATAATGCATAGGTTTTCCCGCTGCCGGTAGGTGCATTCAGCAATCCGTTGTACCCTTCATGAAAAGCCTGCGCGAGCTGTTGCTGAAAATCATATTCCTTCCATTTTTGAATGGAGTACCATTGTCCGATAATTGGAAAATATGCAGGCACGGAAATAATTACGGGAGTCCGAATGTAGGATAATTCCGGTTCAGAAACGAATATTCAGCTGTTCCCCCACTGCTTTAAATTTTACCAGCCACTTTTTATACTCTTCCTCCGACATCGACCGAATAAAATTTTCATTGCCGATATAGGTGCGACCCACTGAATAAAATTTATTCTGGATGCGCCATAGACGGAATTTCAATCCCAGTTCATGCATTTTGATCAGTATCTTGCTGATGAGATCAAGGCTCTGCAGGTCGCTCACTTTATAACCCAGTTCACCAACCAGTGTAACGAGGCGGCCGGAAACGGCATGCGCAATATTTTCCGTGTCGGGCTCCACTTTCCACAAGATTGCTTCCTGCACCCATTTTTCAATTTCAAAAATATTGGGCCTGGCGGCAGTAAAACAGTTTTTCAATTCGGCATTAATAACTGTCCGGATATTATTTTTCAGTATGGCGGGAATAGGTTTTTTATGCTGATAAAGCATATTCACAAGTGCATAAGAATTATCATAAATGTCCCGGTAATTAGCTTCGGCCGTTTCCACGTCTTCCTTCAGCAAAGCATTCAGCAATTTTTCCTGCTCATCAGCAAAGAGGTCATTAAAAGAAAAACTTTTATCGCCGAATGCATCGCGCATCCTGCCGATCACTTCGTTCATATCGCCTTTGCGGAAGGCATCGCGGACACATAAAAATAATTCTTCGAGTGCATCATCCTCCATGTTTTCTGTATAACCGCCGATTATGGTATGTTGCCCGAGATATAATGCAACGAAATAAAATTGCTCCTCTGCAAATGTGAATTTAGAGATCAGATTCAGTTTCCCGACAGAAATAATTTGACCGCCGGCACTGATCTTCTCAAAAAAATCACGCGTGATCCGATAATTGAAAATATCCATGCGTGCCGGCATCTCATCAAACAAACTCAAAATCGCATGATTAATGCCTACTTTGGTGAGTGTGAGTCTTTGTGTGCGAATTTCCCTTTCATACAATACGGCAGCATTTTCATATGTATCCAGATTGGAAGGCGCAAGGGAAAGCAGATGCACAAACGCAGTATATAATTGTGCAGAAGATTCGTGTTCTGCGATCTGGATTACGCGATCGGCGTACTGCAGAATCTGCCTTGTTTCGATGCGGCTCACCTCATCAAAAAACCATCCGCAACTGGTGAACATGAGCATTCCGTGACGCTGCATTTCGAGCAGGCGAATTAATTTAACTTTTTGTAACTCCGTAATTGAAGCCGGGCAATATTTTTCAAAAAAGATTTGCAGCGTAGCATCGTTCCTGTTGAGAATGATCTCTATATATTTATTTCTGAGCTGCCAGGGTTGCGGTGTGATGGAACCGGCTTCCATTTCGAAAATAGTATCTGCTTTCTCCCGCAATTGATTCAGTGCTGTGCGTAGGGGTTCACGCCAGCGCTGATGATATTCCGGATGACCGCCATCTCTGCATCCGCAATCGCTTCTCCAGCGCTCCACACCGTGCACACAACTCCAGCTGGAATTTTCGTGCAGCATTACGTGATATTGCGGCGGACAAAGAGAAAGATATTCCGCATAATTTGTGAGAACAACATCTTTTTCCTTTTGCAAAAAATCAATGCACGATGCAAGTGCCATATCACCGCGGTAATGATGATGACCGTACGATTCGCCATCAGTAGCAATATGCACTAATTGTGCAGCGGCATCCTCCTTTTTAAATGCGGAAAGCAAACGGTCCGCAAATAATTTCCCCGAATTCAATAATCCGCCGAAAGCAATTTCACGCGAGACACTGCCATTATAAAAAAATACGGCAATGGAACGACCCGAAGGCAACTGACATACATAAGGTATCGTAGTATCTAACTGATCCTCATTACTTATCATTTTCCAGTCTGCGGCATCCGGTTTTTTAAAGGCTTTTGCCTGACGAGGCGCAAGAATTGTAAAAAGTATTCCGTTTTGTGCGAGCATTTCCAGCGTTGCCGTGTCGACAGCCGTTTCTGCCAGCCACATACCTTCAGGTTCTCTGCCAAAGCGATATATAAAATCCTGTATGCCCCAGATTACCTGCGTTTCTTTGTCGTGTGCATTTGCCAGTGGCATGATCATATGATTATACACCTGTGCAATTGCATTCCCGTGGCCATTATGTTTTTTACGACTGATGAGATCCGCTTCAAGAATATAACTATACGTTTCCTTATCATTTTTTTCCATCCAAGAAAGTAATGT
>CAYTFT010000095.1:0-7968 GCA_964437155.1 uncultured Chitinophagales bacterium
TTGATGATTTTGGTCCGATATGGATACCGAAAAAAGGCGCAACCGTAAAGATCACCCCCGACAGTTATTATAATTATCAGCGTGTTATCGAAGCGTACGAACATAATGCGGTAACAAGGGATAAAAAAGGTAACGTATATATCGACGGAAAGCAGATCACCGAATATACCTTCAAACAAAATTATTACTGGATGATGGGTGATAACCGCCACCGTTCCTACGATTCAAGATACTGGGGATTTGTGCCGGAGGATCATATCGTTGGAAAGCCCGTTCTCATCTGGTTCAGCTGGGATAAATCCAAACCTCTTTTTAAACGATTCGGCACGATCAACTGGAAAAGAATGTTCAACTTTATCTGATATGATTCAACGCAGTGCATATATTCTGGCAGTTGCAGTTGCAAATATTTTTTTCGCGGCGTGCACACCCAATACCGCTGATGAAAAAAAACCGGTAACAAGTGATACGACCACGATCTTTGATCAGCCCACAACAGAAAAGCAGCAACCTGCTGTAAAGGATGAGGATGTGAAAGAAGCACATTACCGTACGGCTACCGAATCGGGATTTAAAAAAACAACAAATGAGCGATACGGATTTTCATTTGAAATCCCGGATACATGGAAAGCCATAGATAAAAGCAATAATGGTGACGGGTATTTTCTGGATTGCGGCGATAAAAAAACGGACCTCCGTATTTACGGTGAAAATATTGAGGGGAACGAAATAATGGCCGAGATGGAATTAAAATCCTGCGAACGCACCGAGAACTTCAAATTTGCCAACGGATATCCCGGTACCATTTGCTACCAGTCAGGCGATACATATTATTATTACGATACACCTAAAATAAGGATCGTATTTTATGTGCATGCAGACAGTAAATGGAAGCAGCGCAATATGGAAGCAGTAAATACGATCGCTAAAAGTATTGACGCAGGCGATAAGGGATTTTAATTCTGCTTATTCCCGATCAAACAACAAACAAAAAAAGAAATGCTGCTGTATGCAGGAATTTTTTCCGCATGCAGCAGCATTTTTAATTTCCTGATTTTTTAAAGATCAAACGCAAAGATCAGCCGGGTTTCAAACGGGCGGCTGATATCATCGGCATCAGGCATTTCACTGAGCATCGGCATAGCGGTAAGCATCACCCACCATTCATCGCCTTTGTAAGAAAGCGTTGGGCCGGCATATAATGCACTGCTGGTTTCATCTTCCCCGATCTCATTTTTGCTCATAAGTTCGAGGCCTGCATAAAATTTAGAATTAAAATTATAGCTGAGTCCGTAAAAAATATCCACCGCTTTTTCATTTTCCCAAACGATATTATTTTCTTCTATCCCTTCCGCATTGATGGTAGATTCCAGCTCCGATTCGTATTCCATTTCACCCGAAATATTGAGTGCGGTTACCCAGTTGCCGAATTCCTTATCGAGGATGAGTTTACCTTCCAGTTCAAATTTATCGGGACCAACAGTAACCTCTCCGTATAATGCTGAACCGATAAAGTTTTCCTCCGCACTTGACATTTGCCATTTCCACTCATTGGAAAAACTCACGGCAAAATCTTTTTTGATAAAGGGCTCCATGATCGCTAAACCGGTTTCGGTGTCTATGCCGGCATACGACAGACTTTCGTAAGCAGAATAGTCGAGGTTGAGGTAAAACGAAGTGGAAAGATGATGCCCAAGCCCAACTTCAAATTCGGCGCGGTGGTTCAGGCTGTTATACAACATGTTGCTGCCGCTGTTGAGATAGGTAAACCACATCTCAAATTCGCGGTGGCCCTTCCCTTCCGTTTCGCTCTGGTAGGTATAGGTGAAATCGCGGTCGCCGGCAAAGGCGTTCAAACCTGAACAGGCCGCCAGCATTGTCATTACAAGGATTTTATAAGTCTTACGTAACATTATTTTGAATTTGAGGGCAAAAGTAAGCCTCAATTTAGATTTAATCTAAATAAATTACTTCTGATAGGCAAAATACCCTATTTGTGGTAGGTAATGCCCTGGCGTCAGCCGGAAAGAATACCCTTTATCTTTACGGCATGAAGATCACGTTTCTGACTGCCGGAAAAACGCATGAAAAGGCCATTGCAGAACTTACGGCAAAATATGTGAAACGCATAAAAGGTTATTGCAGCTTTCAGTGGATCGAAACGGCGGATATTAAATCCCGGGAACCTGCTGTGCTGGCGAAAAAGGAAGGCGCATTATTTCTGGAGCATATTGCGAAAGGTGATTTGGTAATACTGCTGGATGAGAAGGGAGAAAGTTTTACCTCTGCAGCCTTTGCCGGATTTATCCAACAGAAGCAGGCAGAAAACAGGAAGCATATTATTTTCCTCTGCGGAGGCGCTTACGGATTCAGTGATGAAATCTATAATATTGCGGGCGCAAAAATCTGTTTATCGAAGATGACATTTCCGCACCAGATGGTGCGATTGATATTTTCAGAACAATTATACCGCGCCTTCACGATCATCAACAATGAACCCTATCATCATTAAATGGAAAATTTTTCTTTAACCCTCCTCATCATCATCCTTACGGCTATAACTTCCATTCTGGCATTCAATAATCACGCAATGCGGGGAGCATCTTTATTTTATCCGTTTGCAATTCGCGAGCGCGGCGAATGGCACCGGTTTATCACGAGCGGATTTATTCATGCCGATTTCATGCATCTTGCCATCAATATGTTTGTGTTATATTCTTTTGGCGAGGCAGTGGAAAAATATTATCTCCCTCCTTATTTCGGCGGATATGCAAAACTGGTATTTGCGGGTATTTATATGCTGGGTATGATCGTTTCTGATATTCCCTCCTATTTCAAGCACCGGCACGATGCTACCTATCGCGGACTCGGCGCTTCGGGTGCAGTTGCTGCTGTGCTTTTCAGTTGTATTTTATTTGGTCCGTTCACCGGCGAAATCGGGATTCTATTTATCCCTATCGGATTACCACCTGTTATATTCGGTGCATTATATCTTCTTTATTCTGCATTTATGGGCAGGCGCGGCGGAGATAATGTGAATCATGATGCACATTTTTACGGAGCCGTGTTCGGATTTTTTTTCCCGGTACTTTTAAAGCCGGAATTATTCACTTTATTTATCGAACAGATTAAAAATAAACTATGAAGATCGATCTCCGCAGTGATACGGTTACACAGCCTTCTGCAGATATGCGCAATTACATGCGTGAAGCACCCGTTGGCGATGATGTATTTGGTGAGGACCCGTCCATTCTTCGGCTCGAAGAGATGATCTGCGGATTATTCGGCACCGAAGCCGCTGTATTTACGCCTACGGCAACAATGTCTAACCAGATCGCGATCAAATTATTAACGCGTCCCCTCGATGAGATCATCTGCGACAGAACGGCGCATATTTATAATTATGAGGTGGGCGGATTCGCGTTTCATTCGGGATGTTCGGTAAGATATCTGCAGGGAACACGTGGTGTATTTACTGCGGAAGATGTGGAGCGGAACATCAATCCTGCTGATGTTCACAAGCCCATTACCCGACTTGTCAATATTGAGAATACGAGCAATCGCGGCGGCGGAAAAATATTTCCGGTTGAGGAGATAATAAACATAAAGAAAATTTGTGATGCCCAAAACCTGAAAATGCATCTTGACGGATCGCGGTTATTTAATGCACTTGCCGAAATACGATCCACCCCGAAAGATTTCGGGATATTATTTGATACCATTACCTTATGTTTTTCAAAAGGATTGGGTTGTCCGGTGGGATCGGTCCTTACCGGGAAAAAAGAAGTGCTTGCCGATGCACGCAGGATCAGAAAAGTTTTCGGTGGCGGTATGCGTCAGGCGGGCATCATGGCAGCGGCCTGTATCTATGCACTCGAAAATAATATTGAGCGCTTACGTGAAGATCACAACCATGCACGGCAGATTGAAACTACATTAAAAGGATGCGGTTATGTTGCAGAAATATTACCCGTTGAAACAAACATTATAATCTTCCGGCTCGCAGATCATATTAATGATACTGCATTTATTTCCGCACTTGCGAAAAATAATATCCACGCTTTTGCGATCGGCGACAACTGGGTTCGTTTTGTAACACATCTGGATATTACTGCGGAAATGATACCGGTAATTGAAAGCGCACTTACGGGATTTACAATGACATCTGCATAAATATTCCTGTTGATGCAATGCAGGGTAAGCAGTAAAAAATAATCAAATAAAATATCCGTGATTAATGCATCAGACTTTCTAAAATCCCGTCTATCCGTTTTGAATTCTGGTTACGGGTTCCGAACAAGCTTACGATCTCGTTTACGATCCCTTTGCCATTGCTGCGAATAGAACTGATGGAGTTATGAATATCTATTCCACCGGTTTTAGCATCCTGTACTTTATGGTTCAGCATATTCATAATTATGGGCAATGCGATGAGGGCAAGACCTTCTGCACTCTGTTGCGTAATATTCAACCGGCTCTGTAGTTGATTGACCAGCGGATCTTTTAACCGGTGAATTACTGCGTGATCATTTCCGGTTGGTTTACCGGAAAGCATCTCTTGTAAAGAATGTACATCTCCTTTCCTCGCCTGCTGCATGATCATATTCACGATTGTCTGGGAAGTGACCTCTGTGACCTCCTTGCTGTCCAGGTCATTCAGTTCAGGGAAACTGCGGGAGATGCCCTGCATATTTTCCTGTGCGATTTTGAGTAATTGTTCGAGCATGCTGAATGGGATTTGTTGGTAAATTTAATCAAATCAGATCATTTTTCAAATTTACCCCGCGAAATCCCGAAAATTCCCGTGAAACCCTTGTAATTACTGACTTTTAACCGCGCGCGCCACAAAATAAAAATGCTGTTCATCGAGTTTGAACCGACCGGCATCAGCGCCTTTTATTTCGAGTGTCTGCCAGTCGGTCGTCGGATATATCCATACCGCGTCATTGATGCCGTCGCTGTATCGTAAAGGCATATTAAAATCCTGTACATCTGATTTCCACCGGTAAGTAATGGCGAATCCACTTTCCATCGGCCGCAGTGAATATTCAAAAACCGGCAGATTGGTATGGCGCAAAAACTGATCAAACTCCTTAGAAAAATCCTTACCTGCTTTTCTGCTGATATAATTTTCGATATCAGCGGTTGATATCGTTTGTTTTGCGAAAGTATCCTGGATACCGCGAATGATACTCCACCAGAGGCTGTCATTATCTGTAAGCGTGCGCAGCGTATGCAGAAAGATGGCAGATTTTGCATACATATCACCACTCCCCTCATTATTTACATTATAGTCACCAATGATGGGCGCATCGTTCGAAACATTATTTTTCATTGCATTGATATATGCTAGCGCCTTTTCGGGACCATAAATACATTCCACATACATGCTTTCCGAATACGTAGCAAAGCCTTCGTGTATCCACATATCGGCGAGGTCTTTCATGCTTACATTATTTCCCCACCATTCATGCGCGGTTTCATGAATTATAATATAATCGAAATTGAGCCCGATGCCTGAATAATCGAATCCCAGATAACCGGTTTTATATCCATTTCCGTAGGCAATAGCACCCTGGTGTTCCATACCGAGATATGATGTTTCCACTAATGCATAGCCGTCGTTATGAAACGGATACGGCCCGAGGTATTTTTCATAACAGGTGAGCATGGGTTTTACCTGCTGAAATTGTTTTTTAGCCTTTTCGAGGTTGTAATCCAGCACATAATAATCGAGGCGGAGATAGCGGCCGTCGCCTTCCTGCAGCGAATCGCTGAAATGCACATAATTGCCGATGTTCAATGTTACATTATAATTATTGACCGGATAACTGATGAACCAGTCGAATTCTCTCCAGCCGGGAGAAACGGGTGTTTCTTTTTGAAGATTTCCATTTGCAACACATGTATATCTGTCGGGGACGATCGCGCGAATACGCATGCTGTCGGGTTCATCGCTCAGATGGTCCTTATCGGGCCACCAGACACTTGCCCCCAATCCCTGGCACGAAACACCAACCAGATCGTTATTTTTTTTATCCTTTTCAAAGCTGAAGCCGCCGTCCCAGGGTGGATTTTTGGCAATATGGGGATTTCCTTCATAGGCGACCGTAAAACTGCCGGTTGCGCCTTTTCTAATTTTCGGAAAATGAATAAAGACAGCATTGAATTCCCGTTCAAACGCCAAAGGCATCCCGTTCATCATAATGCCGGTGACCTTTAGTTCCGAAAAAAGATCCACCTGGAGTGTCGTAAAATCTGCTGTTGCGTTGTAATAAATGGTGTTCGCCCCTTTAATAAACTGATTCGCAATATCCACTTTGACCTGCAGGTCATAAAAAGTAACATCATAACAGGAGCGGTACGGCGACAAGGTTCCCTGCAAAGAATCCTTCCGGGAATAGGTTGTTTTTTTATCTAATAGCTGCGCAGATAAAATTCCGGGTAGCAATACAACGGAAAGTAAAAGAATGCGTAGTTTTTTTATCATAATGGTTGCGCTGCAAGTATAAAACGAAAATACCTGATAATACTTATATGTTAACCTGATTTAACGGTATGTATCCGATGGGAAATTTCATGCCAGTCAGAGATGTCCTGTTAATTTAATGTAAAATGGAACGGAAACGGCTTAAAGTTGTCTTTACATTATATTCATATTACATGGAAATTTGATAAATATTTAACCAAAACGATCCGAATGATAAGAGTAAAAGCTTTTTTATCCCTATGCATACTCCTCCTCATTTCACACCTTATACCCGCACAAACTCCCGCCTGGGTAAACAACCTGTCGGGGACGGGAGATAATTCCGATAAATTTTATGTGGTAAAATCTGATGCCGCCGGGAACCTGATCTGCGCAGGATACACATTCGCTCCCGGCGCAAACTGGGATTGTCTGCTGGTAAAAATTACCCCTGCCGGTGATACACTCTGGAGCAGGACATTCAACGGTGCAGGAAATGGTGTCGATAAATTGCTCTTCATGGAAACCGATGCATCGGATAATATTTATGTTTCCGGAACAACCGATGGTTTGGGAACAGGTGATGATCTGTTAACCATGAAATATTCTTCAACGGGTACATTATTATGGAC
Organism: uncultured Chitinophagales bacterium; assembly: GCA_964437155.1. GTDB lineage: Bacteria > Bacteroidota > Bacteroidia > Chitinophagales > BACL12 > UBA7236. The sequence continues at coordinate 7,102 of CAYTFT010000095.1, forward strand.
CGCGATGTATAATTATGCTCCATTTAATGAGAATGAAGGATCTGCAGGCATTAAAGTTTCGTCAACAGGAGATGTTTATGTTACCGGCTGGAGTGATAAGGATTCGTCACAGGTAACAAATAATGATATAGTAACAATTAAATATAATGCTTCGGGTGTGCAGCAATGGGCTAACCGGTATAACGGACTTGGCAATGCAACGGATGAAGCGACCGGTATTGCGCTTGATAATGCGGGTAATCCTGTAATTATCGGCAGAACCGATGTCGGGGGCGGAAATGATAATATGCTGACGTTGAAATATGCACCTTCCGGCACCTTAACATGGATCGCTAATTTTGACCGGGGTTTTGCCTCGGATGATAAAGGTATCGCGATCATCAGCGATGGAACGGGAAATATTTTTGTAACCGGTTCTTCTGCAAATGCAAATGATGATGATATTGTTGCCATTAAATATAATTCACTTGGTGTGCAGCAATATGCAACGTATTATAATAATATTCAAAACGATTATCCTGATGCGATCGCGCTTGGCCCTACAGGTTTATTATATCTCGTTGGTCATACAGATGTTTTACCGGGGCCCGGCGGTAATTATGATTATGTTGTGATGAAATTTACTGCAGCAGGCGCCATCGCATGGGCGACAGTATATGGAAATCCGATTCTGAAAGACGACGACCCAAGTGATATACAGGTTGATATTGTAAACAATATTTATATCACCGGAAAATCAGATTCGAGTGCAACAGGTGTTTCATATAATGACTGGCTCACCATGAAATTAAATGGTTCGGGTGTGATCCAGTGGACGAAATATCATTTTGGCAATGCAACAAACGGGGATGATACGGGAGAAGGATT
>CAYTFT010000096.1:0-7960 GCA_964437155.1 uncultured Chitinophagales bacterium
AATTGCTCCAGGGCCGGTGCCAATTGGCGGAACGCTTGTTTATACATTCTCAACACCTGTTGATCTTTCCGCTGCAGGCATACATACACTCGACGTATGGACCGATTTCAGCGGTGATTATGATGTAACTAATGACCTGATAACCGGACTTATTGATTCCAAATTTACCCCTGTGATCGACCTGGGGCCTGATCTTACGGTTTGTGATTCACTTATCCTGGATGCACTCAACCCGGGAAGTGATTATGTGTGGAACACCGGCGATCTCTCGCAAACAATACTAGTATCTGATACCGGCGATTATTCCGTGACCGTTACGGATCCCGCCTCCGGTTGTTCAGCATTCGATTCTATTTACGTTCTTGTGAATTACTCCCCTTCGGCGGGTTTCACCTTCAGCATTACCGGACTTACAGTAGAATTCACCAATACTTCTACTCCCGGAGCTGAATTCGTGTGGAATTTTGGCGACGGCGCCACATCAACAGAGTCGGATCCTGTGCATACCTATGCTGTGGACGGGATGTACACAGTCACATTAACTGTTACAAATGGTTGTGGATCAGCATTTTATACAGATGTTATTGAGGCAGATGATGTGGCTGTTGTGGGAAATAGCGGTGATCTCCTCTCCGTTTATCCGAATCCGACGACCGGACTTGCTATGCTTACAATGCATCTGGATGTACCGGAAAATATTCACCTGGACCTGATGAATAATATCGGACAAATTATTTGGACCGGAGATTACATGTCGCTGAAAGACGCGGTGGTAACAATAAATATGTCGGGAATGGCGGGCGGACTTTATCGTTTAAATGTAACCGGATCAACTGTTAAAACTGGAATGCAGATCCTGCTGATAAAATAATAATCGCTCTGTGGATAATCGGTGCCACGTTCCCTTCCATTGGAGAGTTAAAACCTGCATTCCTATTGCACAAAGACCTGTAACCCGATTTACATGTTTTTTCTACCGATAACGCTGCAGATCGGGCAGTTTTCCCGGATATGTCCCCGTGCAGGACAATAACTTCTTCCAAAATATATGATCTGCAGATGCAAGAGGTGCCAGGCAGATTCCGGAAAGATCTTTTTAAGGTCGCGCTCCGTTTTTTCGACTGAACTTCCGTCGCTCAGGCCCCAGCGCCACGCGAGCCGGTGAATATGCGTATCCACCGGAAATGCCGGTACGCCAAACGCCTGTGTCATGAGCACACTGGCGGTTTTATGCCCCACGCCCGGCAGCGATTCAAGCGCCCCGAACGAATCAGGCACCTTCCCTCCGTATTCCTTTAGAATTTTTTCCGATAACCCGTGAATCGCTTTTGATTTTGCAGGAGAAAGGCCGCATGGCTTTATGATCTCACGGATCTTTTCAACGCTTAGTTGCACCATTTTCTGCGGTGAATCCGCAATGCGGAAAAGTTGGGGAGTAACCTGATTGACACGTTCATCAGTGCATTGTGCAGATAAGACCACCGCAATCAAAAGTGTGTATGCATCGTTATGATGCAGAGGAATTGGCGGATCAGGAAAAAGGCGATTGAGCGTTTCCTGAATGAAGGCAGCTTTTTCTTTTTTGGTCATCAGCCCTCAAATATCTGAACAGAAAAGCAAACCATCCACTTAAGAATGTTACAAATTCACCCCTCTTGTATTTTTTTTATGTGAGGCGTAAAATTAACTTTACGTGACCTACATTTGTCATAACTATATGAAACGCACTTTACTACTGGCCCTTTTTATTACTGTCGCATTTTTAAAGATTTCATCGGGTGAAATTATCTGGGCCAGCAAAGTAATTTCCTATTCCTCTCAGTATGATTATGCATCCTATTCGGCAAAGCAGGTTTTAGGCCCGCCATCCAGATTACCTAATTTCGGCGATTGCGGATGTGCATGGTCACCTTCGCAGCCGGAAAATTATTTTGAGGAATATATTCGCGTCGGCTTTCCAAAAAAGATCAGAGTATCACAGATCATAGTGAACGAAAGTTTTAATGCAGGCGCAATAAAAGCAATTTATCTTTTTGATCAGTATAACATTCCGCATCTTGTTTATCAGCGTGCAGACGGAGAAAATAAATGGTCATTGGGAAGAGTATTTTCTCTGAATATTACCACTACAGATTTTGCTACGAACGATTTAAAACTTGTTCTCGATACAGAGAGTATTGATGGCTACAACCAGATCGATGCGATAGGTATTGCAGAAACAAAAAGTGAAGTGCCGGCAGGTAAAGTGGGTGTGACAGATAAAATTACTTTCAAGGGAAAATCAGAAAAACTGGGCGCCTCCGTTAATTCATACGGAAGTGAAATTACACCGATGGCAACTCCCGACGGAAGAACATTGTATTTTACACGAAAAAATCATATTGAAAATACCGGCACGATCATGAATGATGATATCTGGAGGTCGACATACGATGGATTTTTATGGTCAGATGCAGTGAATATCGGTGGGCCGTTGAATAATGATGCAAATAATTATGTTGTCGGCATTTCCGATAACGGAAACATGGTTACGCTTGCAAATACGTACAGCCCGTCAGGTGAATCACGGATTGGAATTTCACAAAGCTGGAAAAACACGTCCGGCGACTGGGTATTTCCGAAAAACCTAATTACACCCGGCGTGATGACACATAATCTGTATGCGGAATATTTTATGAATGCCGACAGATCTGTTCTGCTGCTTGCACTAGAAAGAGCCGACAGTTACGGTATGAAAGATATTTATGTGAGCTTCAGCGACAACCAGATCATATGGACCGATCCGGTAAATATTGGTGAGGACGTAAATACCGCATCTAATGAAATGGCCCCTTTTCTTGGCCCTGATGGCAAATCACTTTACTTTTCTTCTAACGGATTACCGGGGTACGGCGATCAGGATATTTATGTTTCAGTGCGGCTCGACAGCACCTGGACGCGATGGACAAAACCTGAAAATATCGGCCCGCTCGTGAATACAAAAGGATTTGATGCTTATTTCACATATCCGGATACTGCGGATTATGCCTATTTTTCATCCACCGGAAATAATTTGCTGGATGCCGATATTTACAGAATTCCAATTAAAGAAATCAAAGAAATAGAAGATTCTGTACTGGCTGAATTATTAGATACTGCAACTGATGTAGAAGAAACAACTTTTGCGGGTGACCCGCTTCCTTCTGACGTAGTATTTGAAGAAGAAACAGTGGTTCCTGAAAAAGAAGAATTAAATGTCGTTCTGTCAAATGAAATTCTATTGTTCGGAACCGTATATGATGCAACAACAAATATTCCTGTTAATGCAGATTTAACTTTTGAATTAACGAATTATGCTACTGATCCGGTCACACTCTCCACATTAAATAATAATTACCGGATAAAAGTAACCGACAGTGTCAATTATAAAATCACGATCATTCGTGAAGGGTATTTACCACTGGAAACAGAAATCAACATTGAAGATTTCCGCACACAAAAAGTAAAACGCGTTGATTTTAAAATTACGCCGTTAAGAAAGGGGGAAAAGATCATTCTCAATAATTTATATTTTGATGCCAACAAGGCGATCATTAAAGCAGAATCTTTTGAAGAACTGAACAGGTTATATGAATTCCTGAAAGTAAATCCGGGAACCAAGATCGAGATCGGCGGACATACGAACGGGCTCTGCAGTGAAAATTATTGCCAGAAACTGAGTCTCTCCCGTGCAAATGCAGTACGTGATTATCTTGTCACAAAAGGAATTGACAGCGTAAGGATCACTACATTCGGATATGGCTCTTCTCAGCCAATCGACTCAAATGAAACTACCGAAGGGCGGAGAAAAAATCAGCGCGTTGAGATTATTTTCAAATAATGCGTTTTCCGGGTGATAAAAAATCTATTCCCTATTCTGCTAATCCTGTTCCTGCGTCAGCATATATACGCACAACCAATCAGTTGGTCAGATAAGATCATTGATTTCTCTTCTCAAAAAAGCAAAAAAGGATTTTCTGCAGCGCAGGCAACCGGTAAACCCAGCCGATATCCTAATCCCTCCCATTCCACCTGTGCCTGGTCGCCCGAATTTTCAGAGACCCGCTCCGAGGAGTTTTTAGAAGCCGGATTTTCGACACCCATGATTCCGAGGCAGATACTGATAGTGGAAAATTATAATCCCGGACATCTTCAGCGTGTTTTTATTTACTTTTCGGGGCATCGGGTACAGGAAATTCCTGTTACCAGATCTGCTTTTACAGGTGGCCCCGGAAGATTACTTAGTATTCCTCTCCCGCCATTAAAGGAACCCGTTGAATCGGTCAAACTTATTTTTGATAAGCCGGAAATGTATAATACTTACCAGATCGATGCAATTGGATTATCTGCACTTGAAAGAGGACCGGAAATCAAATTAAATGAGATCACAGATGTTTCTCCTGCAACTCCGGAGCACCTTAGCGATGCGATCAATTCCCCTGCTGATGAGGTTTGCCCGGTTATTTCACCCGATGGATCCACACTCTATTTCGACAGGAAATTTTATTCCGGAAATATTGGAGAACAAAAATTTGATGATATATGGTTAGCCCGAAGGGCTGGCGGTAGCTGGCTGGAAGCTGTCAATATCGGTCCGCCGCTCAATAATGAAGGTGTGAATTTTCTTTGTTCGATCTCTCCCGACGGGAACACGGCACTTGTTGGCAATACCTATGGTACAGGCGGATCGGGACCAGGCGTTTCCCTTACAAAGCGCACCGCCGATGGATGGGAAATGCCGAAACAACTGGTGATCACGGATTTTTTCAATGCCAACCAATACAATGAATTTACATTAGCAGCAGATGGAAAAACTATTGTAATGACTATTCAGAATGACGAAAGTCTGGGCCTTCTGGATATGTACGTGAGTTTTCTGCAGGCAGATGGGAGTTTTTCCAGGCCAAAGCATATGGGTAATACGATCAATACGGCCGGGAATGAAATGACACCATTTCTGGCTGCTGATGGCAAGACACTTTATTTTTCTTCCAACGGATTTCCGGGCTATGGCAATCAGGATATTTTTATGACCCGCCGGCTCGACAATACCTGGCAAAACTGGACCGAACCGGTGAACCTGGGCAGCAAGATCAATACTGTAGAATGGGAATCTTATTATACTATTGATGCTGAGGCGAAATGGGCTTATTATGCTTCCAGTCTTACAACCGGATCGAATCTGGATATTTTCAGGATCAAACTTCCGGATACGGCTAAACCTGAAAATGTGATCTGGCTCAAAGGGCTCATCACCGACCGTTTTGACCGTAGTTATATACCTGCGGAAATAAGTTATCAGGCGGTATATGATTCAACGGTGGTGGCTTTTTCAAATGTTTTAGCGGGTGACACCTTTGCCCTTGTGATACCCCAGTTGAATAGTTATCAGATCACGGTGCACGCTGCAGGTTACTATGCAGCAGACACTTTAATTGCAGTGAACAGAGTGGACAAATTTTCAACTGTGCGGCAAGACTTTTCCCTTATTCCTAAAAAAACAGGCGTCATCATTCAGATGAATAATATCTTATTTGAAGCCAACAGCGATGTGTTTGAGGATACTTCCTATTATGAACTCAACAGGATCGTGAAATTCCTGAAAGAAAACCCGGATGTATCTATTGAAGTACGTGGTCACACCAATGGGTTATGCGATGACCATTACTGTGATCAGCTTTCAGAAAAGCGGGCAAAATCTGTCACCACTTATTTTATTTCTCAGGGCATCAGTACTGCGCGGTTAACCTATAAAGGTTTCGGAAAATCCATTCCCATTGCCGACAATAAAACTGCCGAGGGAAGAAAAAAGAATCAGCGGGTAGAATTTATGATAACGAAAGTGGAATAGATGTTTTACACTTCTATCATCCAGCCAAACCGGTCATCGGCAACCCCTTTGCGAATCGCCCACATTTCATGTTTCAGCCAGGTCGAAACTTTACGGCCTTCCACAGGTGGAAGTTCATAGGCGATATCCTTATATCCGATCACGCCAATGGGAGCTATGGTAGCTGCGGTACCTGTTCCGAAAGCATCCATCAGCCTGCCTGTTTTATGTGCATCCAGCAATTCCTGAATCGTAATATCGCGGATTTCCACTTTAATACCGGCGGCACGCATCAGGTCAATACATGAATCACGTGTTACACCTTTCAGAATGGTTCCCTCATCTGTCGGGACAGTGATAACAGTATCGTCAATTTGAACAAATACATTCATGGTGCCAATCTCCTGTAAACGGTTATGTGTAACGCCATCGATCCACAGCATCTGGTCATACCCTTTTTCTTTGATCGCTTTGAGCGGAAGCATCGTAGCGGCATAATTACCTGCGGCTTTAACAGCGCCGGTTCCTCCGGGGAATGCACGCACATAATCCTCCTGCATATAAACTCTTACAGGTTTTGAATAATATTTTGAAACGGGACAGCAGAAAATGATGAATTTGAAAGTATCCGATGGTTTTATTCCCACATAATCATCGGTTGCAAAAATGAAAGGGCGGATATACATTGAGCCCTCATCGGTATCAGGGATCCAGTTCTGTTCGATACGAACAAGATTGAAAAGGGCATCCATAAAAAACTGTTCAGGAACCTCCGGAATTGCCATCCTGACACAGGATTCATTGAGCCGTTTCCAATTCATATCCGGTCTGAAAATACGGGGCTTGCCCTCCTGATTCTTGAAAGCCTTCATGCCTTCAAAAATAGCCTGTCCGTAATGCAAAGCAGATGTTGCGGGGTGCAGCTGCAATTTTTCCAGCGGGCGGATACAGGCATTTTGCCATTTTCCGTCAACATAATCCGCCTCAAACATATGGTCGGTAAACACCTTCCCGAAAACAAGATTCTCAAAATCAACCTCACCGATATGCGATACCGGAGAAATGGTAATATCAATTTCGGAAGTATGCGTGATTGCAGATTTCATTTGTTGAAAACAGATTTTTTAGGTTCTGAATGTGTAATAAATTTAACCCTTTAACCAGAAGCCTAAAAATGACGGAGATACCACAAATTCAAGATGCCCTGCTGGATGAAATGGTCTATTTGATACCTGATTCTGCAAATTTAACAATATCGATAAATAATATCCATCAAAAGCCGGTGGATTCAAAAAATAATCCCCCTCTTTTGATTATTGCGAATAGTAACACGGAAGGAATTTTATCGCCCGAAACGGTCGATATGCTTTCGAAAATGCTGGTAGCACTTCGGCTGCCTGCAGAAAATATTCCCGTTATCCCCTTCCAAACAACTCAGATATTACCGCTTTTTCCCTTGTTGAATCTGCTCAATCCCGGATGTGTTCTGGTATTGGGTCCCACCGGGAAAACCCTGCATTTTTATCCGGAATATACAATGTATAAGCAATTGATATTCAGAAACATATCATTCCTTTTCTGTGATGCTCCTGAAGACTTGGACAACCAGCGTAAAAAGGTGCTTTGGAAGAGATTACAGGAGGTGTTTAACTTATGAAAGGCGAACTTGTTTTTGCAACACATAATCCCAATAAGGTGCGGGAGGTGAAAGCAATGTTGCCGGCACATTTTGCGATCAAAGGGCTGGATGAGATCGGCTGCCCGGAGGAATTACCGGAGACACAGGAAACAATAGAAGGGAATTCGTTGCAAAAGGCAGCATATGTCTATAACAAATACGGATGTGATTGTTTTTCTGAAGATTCGGGACTCGAGGTATACATGCTCGACAGTGCGCCCGGTGTAAACTCTGCCCATTACAGCGGGTCACGCGATTCTGTTGCCAATTTGCAATTGGTTTTACAAAAAATGAAGGGAGAAAAAAATCGCAGGGCCCGGTTTAAAACGGTCTTCACCCTGGTAATCAATGGACAATATAACCGATTTAAAGTAATATTGACCGGCAAAATATCAGAAACTCAAGCAGGGACCGGTGGTTACAGGTATGATCAA
>CAYTFT010000097.1:0-7864 GCA_964437155.1 uncultured Chitinophagales bacterium
CAGGTCAATCGTCGTAACAGATGCCATGACACAGATCACCGTTTATGACAATACCGGTGAGTCGAGAAATATATTAGGCAACCCGATGCTTTCAGCAAAATAAATCTTCAAACTTTTCTAACAAGCATACTATGAAAAAGCTTTCATTAAGAATACTATTACCTGTTGCAATACTTTCCACATGTTTTGCATCGTGTAAATTATTCAAAGGCGGAGATGCCGATACGCGGTCATCCGTTATAATTGATAAAAACCGCGAGGTAACGCTGGATGGTAATTCAGGAAAATTATTTGACATATTAACCGGAAAAAGCACCGGTATCACTTTCGTGAATGATCTCACCGAAAATTACGAAGTGAACTGGTGGAGATATTCCTATATCTATAACGGTGGTGGTGTTTGTATCGGGGATGTGAATAATGATAATTTACCGGATCTTTTCTTTACCGGTAATCTTGTCGCCAACCGATTATTCATCAACAAAGGAAACCTTAAATTCGAAGACGGGACTCAGCATTCCGGCATTACATATAATAAGGATAAGTGGCCATATGGTGCATCCATGGTAGATGTGGATGGCGACAAAGACCTTGATATCTACATTTGTATGAGCCGCTGGGATGATCCTGAAAAAAGAACGAACGAATTATGGATCAACAACGGTGATGCAACATTTACCGAAAAAGCAAAAGAATTCGGACTGGATGCGAAAGTGTACAGCACACATGCGAATTTCTTTGACTACGATAACGATGGCGATCTCGACGTATACCTTGCCACACACCCTGTAGATTTTATTGATAAGAATAAAACAAAATATTTTCAGAAAATTGAAACCGGCAAAAACCTCAGCAATCAGTTTTTCGTCAATAACGGTGACAATACATTTACAGAAATACATAAAAAAGCCGGCATCAATAATCACGGGTACGGCCTGAGTGCGACCGTAGGTGATCTGAATGATGACGGTTATCAGGATGTATTCGTAGCAAATGATTACGCGATGTATGATTACGTGTACTTCAACAAAAAAGACGGCAGCTTTGATGATCAGTCACTCAAGGCGATCAAAAAAACTTCCATCAATTCAATGGGTGCCGATATTGCCGATTTTAATAACGACGGCTTCCTCGACATGTTTGTAGTGGACATGGACATGGAAGATAATTACACCTATAAAACATTCATGCTTTCGAGCCAGGTGGAAGTAATGCGCATTCTCATCAATGCGGGTTACGGTTATCAGAACCGCTCCAATTCGTTACAGATGAATAACGGTGACGGAACATTTTCGGAAATCTCAAGAACTGCAGGTGTTTCCACAACCGACTGGAGCTGGACAACCTTCTTCACCGATTTCGATAACGACGGCTGGAAAGACCTCTATATCGCAAACGGATTTTTACGCGATTTCCATGTGGATGAATCTGAAACATATCATAAACTGAGACGTGCAGTGCGCATTGCCGACAGCACCGTGTATTATGAAGTGAGGAAAGATCTTCCCACCTATGTGCTTGATCACCCGAATTTTATATTTAAAAATAACGGCGACCTCACCTTTAAAGATATGCGTGACGACTGGGGCATCTACTACCCTTCCATTACGTATGGCGGCGGTTATGCAGATCTTGATAACGACGGCGACATGGATATGGTGGTGAGCAACGTAAATGAAACACCCTGGGTTTACAGAAATAACCTGGAGAAAATGAATCTCGGCAATAACTGGATCGATTTTAATTTCACCGGTTATGCGAAAAATTCTGCCGGATACGGCACCAAAGTGAAAATTTATACCAACGGGCAGTTACAATATATTCAGCATACAGCATCGCACGGATATCTTACCACTATGCAAAACGATTGTCATTTTGGTGTAGGCAAAGCAACAAAAATTGATCTCGTGGAAGTTGAATGGCTTGACGGATCTAAACAAATATTAAAAGACCTTCCTGTAAATCAGGTGGTGATGCTCGATCATGCAAATGCATCGAAATCTGTTGTGTTTGAAAATCACAATCCTGTTGCAAAAACATTCGAACGCAGCACAGAAACATTAGGAACTGATTTCACGCATGTGGAAGCAGATTATGATGATTTCCTGCGCGAATATCTTTTACCGCATAAAATGAGCACCCTCGGCCCCGGAATCGCCGTAAGTGATATTAATAATGACGGGCTCGAAGATTTTTATATTGGCGGGGCAGCGGGACAATCAGGTGCTGTATTTACACAACAGCCGGATGGTAAATTCAAGCGGTCAGACTGGGCGCAAACAAATACTACGGGTCTCGATAGTGAGGATGCCGGCGCATTATTTTTTGATGCCGATAATGATGGCGACAACGATCTGTATGTAGCATCCGGCAGCAATGAATTTCCGGCAAATGATGCACGCTATGGCGATCGTCTTTATGTAAATGACGGCAAAGGCGGATTTTCTTTGTCGCAGGGAAAAATTCCTGCGATAAATACCAGCAGTTCTGTTGTTACAGCAGCCGACTTTGATAAGGATGGCGATATGGATCTTTTTGTCGGTGGTCGTCAGGTACCCGGAAAATTCCTCGCTCCTGCTTCCAGTTATATCCTTCGTAATAACGGCGGAACTTTCACGGATGCAAGTGCTGAGATCGCTCCTTCGTTAAAAGACATTGGAATGGTAACTTCTGCTTTGTGGTCGGATTACGATAATGATAATAATCTTGATCTTATTATCACCGGCGACTGGATGCCGGTTACTTTCCTCAAAAATACCGGAGGCAAATTCACCGATGCAACCGCTTCAACAGGGCTTGCGAATGCAACCGGCTGGTGGCAAAGTATTACAGGTGCCGATTTTGATAACGACGGTGATATGGATTATGTTGTCGGTAATTTCGGAACCAATAGACGTTATAAAAATACCACCGCCGTTTCCGATGGGCATGCGTTACCACTTGAAGCATTTTTATATGACTTCGATAAAAACGGACAGGATGATTATATCATGTGTTATTATCAGCATGATAAATTATTCCCGGTTAAAACGCGTGAAAGAATGATAGAACAGATCCCGGGTATCAATGAACAATTCCCGAACTGGGATGCATACGGAAAAGCAACGGTTCAGGAAATTTTCGGTGATGATCTGAAAAAAGCAATTCATCGCACTGCATATATTTTCCATTCCTCTGTACTCATGAACGAAGGAAACGGCAAATTCACGGTGAAATATTTGCCGAATGATGCACAGATATCCACGCTCTTCGGAATGATCACCGATGATTTCAATGAGGATGGTATTACAGATATTTTAATGCATGGCAATTTCTATAATACCGAAATTGAGATCACGCGTCACGATGCCGGAAACGGACTCGTGTTGCTGGGTAAGGGTGATGGCACATTTACTCCGCAGAGGGGGTATCTCACCGGCTTTAAAAGCGACGGCGATGCCAAGGGACTTGCCTGTGTGCTGGATGGTAAAACAAAAAGGCCTGTATATCTCATCGCTAATTCAAATGGTAAAATGCAGAGTTTCGAGCTGATCAAATCACCTTCTATCGTTGAATTGGCAACTACAGATGCCTATGCAATCATCACTAAAAAAGATGGTCGCAAATCAAAAGCAGAATTTTATGCGGGAAGCGGCTATTTAAGTCAGAGCGCTAAATTTATCAGAATCACTTCTGATATTGCATCCATCGATGTTTACAATTACAAAGGCGAAATGCGCACGGTATATCCGGGCGGGACAGCCATGCAATAAAATATAAATTCGTTTCAACAGAAAAGCCGGTGAACAGCCGGCTTTTTAATTTCCTATCAGCGCGGAACACAATGCACGCTTACGCATTTCCATACATTCAAAGTCCTTCAGGCGGGTTGATCATCCGGAAATGGCCGTTGAGTTTTGCCCGCTCTCGAATATCTGCTATTTGCTGAACACCGGGCAATATCTTCTTTATATGTTCAACAATTATCTTCTGCCGGGTTGTTTCCCGCGGATGTTTTAAGATTTCGTATTCATCGATAAGCTCCATCCCGATATAATGTGCTATATTAAATGAATTCAAAACAAATCCCCGCTTATACATATCATCAGTGATATCTAAAAGTGCGAACAGTTTCTGCGCAAGTTCTGTCAGCTCCAGCATTAACCGGCTGTGATGGTCCTGAATATTATTTACCATGGATATGATGGCGCCGGAATATAATTTCTCCGGCACCTCCTGAATGATCTCCAGTACTCTGAATGCCTGCACTCCCGCCACTTCAATATCCATTTCACCGGTATCGTATGTTTTAAATACCTTAAGCAATTTCATTTCAGTTCCGTATTCCTGGATCTCATTTTTAAATACGGTCGGTATACCAAATGATTTATCAGCAGCATTACATTCGTTGATAAGCTGAATATATCGTTGTTCGAATATATGCAGCTTCAGCTTCTCCCCCGGATAAGCAACCAGATTCAACGGAAATATGGGCAGAAATTTTTGCATTATTTTATGTTCCTGTTTCCGGTTATTATTTTAATTGCGTTCAAATTGCTGTTTCATTTATAATCTTTCTCCTGCCCGGACTTCGACGGAAAGTTTATTCGCCGCCGGCGGCAAGGGACAGGAATAAGCATGGTTATAGGCACAATACGGCTGATATGCATAATTAAAATCCAGAATAATATTTTCAGATAGCACACCCGGTACATCAAGATATCTCCCTCCGGGATATGTCGATTTTCCGTTTGTAACATCTGTAAAAGGAATAAAATTCACCGTGCGGCCCTCCGCTTTTAAGGATTGATTCTCATATACTTCGAGGACACAGGTATTGCCTCCAAGCAGGAAATGCAAAGTGCCCACTGTTTTGTAATAATCTGCAACTGATCCCGTGCTTTGCATTTTAAATACCGGACCGTTTTCGACCTTTTGAAACGTTGCCTTTACCCTGAACTGTGTATCAATCTCAAAATAACGGATACCGGAAAATTGCGCCTTTGAAGAATCCGGCAAGGGGGAACCGGCACTTCGAAAATATGCATCCATTTCCCTCCGGTGCTGTATAACCTGTTCAGTATAATTGCCGGGCAACACAAAACTATCCTGCGCATCCTGCTGCGGTTGATGGCAGTCTTGCAGCAAAAGGAAACAAATCCATACCAGCGACTTTACGCTACATTTCATCCGGATAAAATCTGTCCAAATATAATTTAAATTAGCACCCCGATGTTTGACGTGGAAAAATTCCGAAACTATTGCCTGTCCAAAAAGGGCGTGACAGAACATTTTCCGTTCGATGCATACACCCTGGTTTTTAAGGTGATGGATAAAATGTTTGCGCTCACAGGTCTGGATGCAGAACAATTCAGTATTAATCTCAAATGTGATCCTGAATTATCTTTTACTTTGCGTGAAAAATATCCGGCGGTGCGGCCCGGCTACCACATGGATAAAACGCACTGGAATACTGTTGTTGTAGACGGGAGCATTCCGCAGAAAGAAATAATGCATATGATCGATCATTCTTATGAGCAGGTGGTAAAGGGCCTGACCAGAAAAAAAAGAGAGGAACTAAATAATCTTTAACCCGCAACAATTTCGCACATGTCTGCACCTGAAATACTATATGAAGACAATCACCTCATCGCCGTAAATAAAAGACCGGGCGAGATATCACAGGGCGATAAATCGGGAGATGTGCCGCTGATCGACAGCATGAAAGAATACATCAGGAATAAGTATAACAAACCCGGAAATGTGTATCTCGGACTCGTGCACCGGATCGACAGACCGGTAAGCGGTGTGCTTTTATTTGCAAAAACCGAGAAAGCAAATGAACGGATAAGCCATATGATCCGTGAAAGGGCATTTCAGAAAACATACTGGGCTGTTGTCAAAAATATCCCGTCCCCTGAAAGCGGTGAACTCGTTAATTACCTGATTAAAAATCAGCGGCTCAATAAAAGTTTCATTAGCACTGCCGAAAAAAAGGATGCAAAGGTCGCCCGACTGCACTATCAGTTGACAGCCTCTATAAGCCGCTATCATTTATTGGAAGTACATCCGGAAACAGGGCGCCATCACCAGATAAGAGTACAATTATCCTCGATAGGTTGTCCGATTAAAGGAGATGTGAAATACGGATTCGACCGCACAAATGAAAATGGCTCCGTTCATCTGCACGCAAGAAAGCTGGAATTTATGCATCCGGTTAAAAAGGAACCGGTCGTAATTATTGCACCGCCGCCGGAAGATCCTGTATGGAATGCATTTCTGGAAATATTATCCAAAAAAGAAAAGCCCTGAATTACTTCAGAGCTTTCCTAAATAATATGTATAGGAACTTACTGAGGTAATTCCTCAGTTGGTTTTTGTGTCGATTGTTTAATGTTGAAGTTGATTCCCACATTTAAGCCGATGGATGCATTATGACCGGCTTTATAAATATTTTCTCCCCTTCTTGGTTTTAATTCCCTCGTTTCAGGTGCATTGAGATCTAAAAAGCCATAATATAATCTTACGCTGGGTGTAAAGAATATATTATCGTTCGGGATAATATCCACACCAACATCTACAAGAACGCCCATATCAAATGATTGAAAATAATCTTCTGCAGGAGCAAGTGTTTTCTGGCCGCTGGCATAATAAGCAGCTTCAAATTCGGGTACTGACTGGATTATCATCGGATCATCCACAGCAATCTGATGCTGTTCACCGTTATCCAAAACATCAGCAGAATATGTTTGCTCGGCACCCATTAAAATTCCGAACTGAAGACCGCCCATCATATGATACTTGATAGCGTCCTTTTTGTCGCCTTCCATGTATTTAAACAGAACAGGAATATGCAGATAAGTAAGATCGATATATCGATAGGTTTCAACAGCTGTTTGCTGCAACGGATGTTCAGGATCTTCATACGGGCCAAAATCGCGGATCAGATCTTTATAATATTGCCCCATAAAAGAGTAGTTGAATTCAATCTGGGCACCATAATTATCCAGCCAGTTATAGCCAACATTGATACCGCCGGCCGGTCCCCATTTGTATTCATAGTCCATTTGGGAGAGATTGTAATAGGCGTTCTGGTTAATAATCCATGTGCTGTTGAATTGACCCTGCAATCCAATGTGTAAACCGGTTTGTGCCTTCAGTGAGGCCATGATCGTCAAACCCAGAATGATTGTGAATAGCGCTTTTTTCATACTTAAGTCAAATTGAATCACGAATATACGACCTTTTCTTAAAAATGGAAATCAATGCAACTTATTCAACTTCCTTTTCGTCCCTACTCCTTACCGGACAGAAAACCACCTTCCTCCTTCCCGCAATAAAAGCCTCCCGATAGTATTGTCGTTTCTCTGTAATGCAACCCTCGGGTGCAATGCCGGCGCGGATTCCATGGTGCATTAGTCTGTCACAATCCGCAACGAACCGAAACTCAATGGCAAGCACTATCTTAGCACCCGTGAGCGGTTTAACCCTGTTGATAAAATACCTGAAATATCTGCTTTCAGCTGATACCGGTTACGACGCCCACTCCCCCTTTCTCTACAGCTTTATTACAGAGATCATTCAGGATAAAAAGCATTTTTATGCCTTTGATGAGATTGAGTATCTGCGGGAACAGTTACTGGCCGATAATACCGTTTTACATATTGAGGACTTCGGAGCCGGTTCAAAAAAGAGCAGGTCGAATGAGCGAAAGGTGTCTGATATCGCCCGGCACGCCCTCATCTCCCCGAAATTCGGCAGGCTGATGTTCCGCATCGCTGATCATTTTCAGCCTGCCACCATACTCGAACTGGGCACCTCACTCGGGGTAAGTGCCTTATATATGGCGAAGGCCTGTACGCATTCAACTATTATTACCCTGGAA
>CAYTFT010000098.1:0-7800 GCA_964437155.1 uncultured Chitinophagales bacterium
CGAAAAAGCCTGCAGGATATAAAAGATATTTCTACCGAACTGCGAAAGGAAGTCCTCGAATCACGTAAGATGAAAGTGTGATCAGTTACTGATCTGCAAATTAATTTCTGGCGGGGGAAGTCAGGACCCATCTCTTCTCTTCCCTTTGTTGAAGGGAAGACGTTACGTATTCTTTAAATCAAAGCCATATAGAAAATAAAAACCTTTGGGTTACATCAACTGCCTTGATTGAATAAGTAAATCCCAATCAAAAAATAAAATCATCAAAGAAGATGGGTTTCCCCCTCCCTTTTCAAGGGAGGGCCGGGGTGGGTCCGGCGGAAGCTCGCGGATCTATACAACGACAGAATCAACCGCAGCATGAATTTTCCCCTCCAGCATATCACTTACTTTCCATAAAGGAAGCCGCAAATTGTCATCGCAGATATGCATATGTTTAAGTGCAGCTTTCACGCCCGCCGGGCTCCCTTCCCTGAAAATTAATTCAGTGAATTCGAGCAGAGCATAATGCAAAGGTTTTGCTGCTTCAAAATCGTTGCGCATAGATGCACGCACCATATCCGAAAATTGTTTTGGAAATGCATTGCCCACAACAGAGATCACTCCCTGCATTCCCATTGCAATAAATGGTAATGTTATCGGATCATCACCACTTATAACAAGAAAATTATCCGGTGCATCACGGAGAATTCGCATGCATTGCACAAAATTTCCGCTGGCCTCCTTAATCGCAATAACATGCGATGCATCACGCGCGATCCGGAGCGTAGTTTCCGCCTCCATATTCGAGCTCGTCCTGCCGGGAACATTATATAAAATAACCGGAAGCGCTGCAATCCTGTCGATCGCCATATAATGCTGATAAATGCCTTCCTGTGATGGCTTGTTATAATAGGGTGATGCGATCAGTATGCCCGCAATGGAATTATTTGTATCCATGCCCGACTGATATTTTTGAATGGAGCGGATAATCTCTGCAGTATTATTGCCACCAAATCCGCCAACAACAGGAACCCGTTTATTTGCAATACGCACAGTGAAATCAATAATGGAAAAACGCTCTTCTTCACTTAGCGTTGCACTTTCACCTGTAGTGCCCATGCTGACGAGATATTCAACACCACCGCCGATAACATGTTCAATAAGTTTTTCCAATCCGCTGAAATCAATACTTCCGTTTGCCATGAACGGAGTAACCAGCGCAACGCCGGTGCCGCGAAATTTATTTATACTATCGGTGGAATATGTTTGCATGTGAAATTTATTTTGAAAATGAATATTTTGAATTAAGGTGAGAGAAGATGTTTTATTTATAGGGCAGGAAAATAATTTAGTAAAACAATTCAACTGCTTTTTACCATCTTCAGATATCTTGCCACCTGATCGAGAAAATTCATCACATCATTATTCTCCATCCGCATCATAAAATCATAACAAAATGTTTTCTTCTCGTCATATTTTCCGATGCGCAGTGAAGCTTTTGAATAGGTGGAAACATATTCCAGCGGGCGGATCGGTTTCATCGATGTGTTGATCAAAACATCAAACTCTCTCTCCATAAAATGCTTGATCTTTCCGGTTTTCGGGATGCCGAACCAGTTCATGTCCTTTGCTGTCACCCAGATGATCTCTTCATCTTCAAACGGCGGTAATTTTTTTACAAAACCGAGATAAAATAATTTCTTCCCGTCTTCCCTGAATGCATGTAACCTGTTGAGTAATTCCCTTAATGCTATCGGATCCGATCCGTCGAGGAGAAACGCCATTGTTTTTATATGCTCATAATCCTTCGTCTTGCGTTCATATCCGTTCGCATGTGGTTTGGAACGAATGAATTTTTTAAACAGACGGTTTTTAATCAGTTTGATCACCGGCTTTTTATTTGAGAGGTATTAGGATTTTATTTCTTCAAAAACACCCATCGAATCAAATTTTTCGATACGTTGCATTACTCTTTCTTCTGCCGGTATTGCGGATAATTCTTTAAGATGCTTTTTAATATACTTTTTCAGGAGCTTTACCATTTCCTCCGGCTCGGCATGTGCACCACCGAGGGGTTCCTTGATGATCCCGTCGATGATCTTGTTTTTATAATTGTCTGCAGCCGTCAGCTTCAGCGCCTCAGCGGCGGTTTCTTTAAAATCCCAGCTCCTCCATAGAATACTCGAACAGGATTCGGGCGAAATAACCGAATACCAGGTGTTCTCCAGCATAAACACCCTGTCGCCGATACCAATACCCAGCGCCCCGCCCGATGCCCCTTCACCGATCACGATACAGATCACAGGCACCTTCAACAAGGTCATCTCGTAGAGGTTCCGCGCAATCGCTTCAGCTTGTCCGCGCTCCTCGGCCTCCAATCCGGGAAAGGCCCCCGGCGTATCAATAAGTGTTACGATGGGCTTGTCGAATTTCTCTGCCAGTTTCATTAACCGCAGCGCCTTGCGGTATCCCTCCGGATTCGCCATCCCGAAATTGCGGAACTGACGCATCTTGGTGTTGATCCCCTTCTGATGGCCGATAAACATAACTGTCTGGCCGTCAAGGTTCGCAAACCCGCCAACTATTGCCTTATCATCCTTCACGTGCCTGTCGCCATGCAGTTCGACAAAGTTCTCGCACATGTTCTCAATATAATACAAGGAATAAGGGCGGTCGGGATGCCTGCTCAACTGCACCTTCTGCCAGCCGGTAAGATTTTCGTAGATCTGTTTTTTGAGGTTTACTATGCGCTCCTCCAGTTCGGCGGCCGGCGCAGTGATATCGATCTTTTGCTTTTCACCCATCTGCTTCAGCTTCTCCAGCTCTTCATACAACTCAGCAACAGGTTTTTCGAAGTCAAGGAATACCATGCGGCAAATTTACGCGAATAATGTATTGGTGGGATATTGACGGGCAAAAAAGTGGACCCTTGATGAATATCACCATTGCAGGCATAATTACCTCCTACCTTTGCACCATGAAAACTTTATTCATTCTTCCGATGCTCCTGATAACCTTTAGTTTTTCTGCATGCAAAAACAATGCGTCCGGTGAAGCAGAAGAAAAAGAACACCATGATGCACCTTCTGCAATAACCTTAAATAATGGTGCGAAATGGATCGCGAATCCGGAAACAACAACCGGAATAAAAAATATGCAATCCATTTGTGCCGGATACACAGGGGAAGCTTCTGCATTACCTGCAGTGAGTGCTGCATTGATAAATGAACTTTCCGGAATATTTGATAAATGCACCATGACCGGCGAAGCACATGAAAATTTACATGCTTATTTGTTACCGCTGCGTGACCAGTTGAATTTGCTCGCAGATTGTAAAGGAAGCTGCACGGCAGAAGTGGAGCATGTTTCGAAATATCTTGAAACCTATTTTCATTATTTCGAATAAGGATTTTGTGAACGGAAATATTTTTCAGGCAATTTTTATGTTTTAATTTTCAATGGAATCACTTTCAGTATTACTTAGTAAATATGATGTGTCTGTTCCGCGGTATACCAGTTACCCGACCGTTCCGTTCTGGCGCCCCGAAACGTTAGCGGATCATGCATGGGAAAAAAGTATCCTGCAAACATTTCAGCAGGAAAACGGCGCGTTATGTATTTATATACATTTGCCCTATTGTGAGAACCTGTGCACTTTTTGCGCGTGTAACAAACGCATAACTAAAAATCATGCAGTTGAACAGCCGTATATACAAGCTGTTTTAAAAGAATGGAACACATATAAAAAAATATTTCCATCGGCACCCCGCATCAGAGAAATTCATTTAGGCGGAGGCACTCCAACTTTTTTCAGCCCGCATCATCTTGAACAGCTTATCAGCGGCATTACAGAAAATGCAGTAGTGGAGGAGGAACATGCGTTCAGTGTGGAAGTGCATCCGAATTATACAACATACGAACATCTCCGGGTTTTATCGCAGCTCGGGTTCAACAGGGTCAGCATGGGCGTTCAGGATTTTGATCCGGAAGTGCAGGCGATCATTAACAGAAACCAGACGTTCGAAAAAACAAAAGAGGTTGCGGACTGGGCACATGCCTGCGGTTTCGAAGGAATAAATGTGGATCTGATCTACGGATTGCCGCGGCAAACATTTTCCGGACTCGAAAACACGATCCGCAAAATTCAGGAATTGCGCCCCGGACGTATCGCATTTTATTCCTATGCACATGTTCCCTGGAAAAGCAAAGTACAACGCAGATATACAGAAGCGGATCTGCCAACAGCAGCTATAAAATTCAACCTTTATTTACTGGGCAGAAAATTATTTACCGGCTATGGATATAAGGCGATTGGCATGGACCATTTTGCTTTGGAAAAGGATGCTTTACTTGTTGCGAAGAATAATAAAACGCTTCACCGGAATTTCATGGGCTATACTACCACCAATAATAAATTACTGATTGGCTTAGGAGCTTCTGCAATTGGCGATACATGGAATGCATTTGCGCAAAATGAAAAGGATATTGACGCCTACATGGCTGCAATAAATACAGGAAAATCACCGGTTATTATCGGACATATTCTTTCAGAAGAAGATACATTGATCCGGGGTTTAATTCTCGATCTCATGTGTAAAGGAGAAATAGAGATCCCGCAGGGAATCCTGCAGGATGCATTTTATAATGCCATCCTGCACAAGATGCGCTTACTCGAAGCAGATGGCCTTATCACCCGCTGCAATAACAGCATCAGCGTGACAGAAACAGGAGAGATGTTCATACGGAATATTGCCTCGGCAATAGATGCCGATCTCTGGCGAAAGGGGCAACAGAAACAGGTATTCAGCAAGGCGATTTGAATTCCCGTTAACGGAAATTTTTTTTCCCGAACCGATACCAATATTGTTATGTTCGGGAGATTATGCAAACCTATCATCCAATTCAATGCAGCGATTACGATCTGCTTGAATCACTGGCTACCATCGGAACACGGTGTTCGATAACGTATGCGGAGGAAGGACTTACCCGCAATGTGCAGGCAATAATTAAGGATCTTGTTACTGAAAATAAGCAGGAATATATGCTGCTGGACAACGGTGAGACATTGCGTCTGGATACCATCATCAGCATAAATGGCCGTCATTTTTCAAATGTTTGCTGATGGACACATTGCAATCTGGCGGTCGCCCCGATAAATGAACAGCAATGACAGGAGTCATACATCTATATGAGGCAAATCATGTTAATAAAGCTGTCGCCGCGCCAATTTTGGGAGGATTGAGCAGGGATGCGGGGAGATGGAATTTATTGGAAAGAGGTTAAATTTGTCTGTTTCAGGCAGCAACACTTGGTTTTACCTTTGCCCGCATTGTACCGGTAAATGGGAGAATATGCGACAGATGCATAAAGTCCTGCTTCCCTGAAAATGCTCTATCAAACAGGAATAACTTTAATAACTATAATTAAAATAAATTCCCATTCAGACGGGATCATCAGAAAACTCAAAAAAACAAAACACTATGAAAAAGTACTGGAAAATTATTTTACTCGTGGTCGTCTTAGGTGGCGGCATTGGAGTTTGGTATGGTATTGGAGAATACAACCGCAAGCCCAAGGGTGCGGGTGAAATGGATGCCGATATTCAGATTCAGGCAACAGAGCTCACCAAAGCATTCGCGGAAAATGAGGCAACGGCTAATCAGCAATATAATAATAAAGTTATTGCGGTTACCGGGACAGTGAGAGCAGTAGAAAAAGATGACAAGGGGATTTATACAATAACCCTTGCGGGCGACGGCGACATGAGCAATGTGATTTGCACAATGGAGGCAACAGCAAAAGGAGTGGAGACAGTGAAGGAAGCTGCCAATGTGAAGATCCAGGGATTTTGCAACGGGGCGCAAACAATGCTGGGGACCGATGTGTTGTTAAACAGGGCATCGTTGAAGAAGGAGAAATGAGTTTGGCGTGGAGCCATTAAACAGAAGCCTGCGGCTTTACTTAATGGAAAGGTTTTCATCAGGAAATGATTTTCTGATTAAACGAAAATCCAATCCCGATTCTCGACTCACGATTCTCGATTTTCGATTCTCGACTCTCGATGGCTTTAAAAATTATCTCTTAACAATTAAAAAATAAATACAAATGAAAAAAGTAGTTTTTGCGATTGCAGCAGTGGTATTATCGGTGAATTTTATTTTCGCGCAGGATAAAATGTATACCAAAACAGGGACGATCAGTTTTGATGCGACTGCCGACCTGGATAAAATTGCGGCTATAAATAAGAAAGTCACCTGTGTGGTGGACACAAAATCGGGCGCGATGCAGTTTGAAGTGGTAATGAAAGCATTTGAATTTGAAAAGGCGCTGATGGAAGAACACTTTAATGAGAATTATGTGGAAAGTGATGTATATCCTAAATCCACGTTTAAAGGAACCATTAGTAACCTGAGTGATATCAAATTTAAGACGGACGGTACTTATACCGCTAATATTACCGGCGACCTTACCATTCACGGTGTCACCAAACCGGTTACTACCAAAGGAACCTTCACCGTAAAAAGCGGAAAGGTTGCGGGATCGGCCATATTCAATGTGCTGTTGTCAGACTATAATATTTCCATTCCTTCGGTGGTGCAGGCCAACATTAAAAAAGAGGCCACCATCAAAGTGGATGTTAATCTGGATCCGCTCCAGTAAATAACAGAAAAGATATTCCTGAATGCGAAAAGTGTTCAGGAATATTTTTTTATACGTATTATTATGCTTCACTTTAAAACCAACTTATGAAAAAGATAACTATTATGATGGTGCTGCTGCTCACAGTTTCCATCTCGTTACAAGCACAGGATGACCTTTTAAAATTGCTGGGAGAAGAAGAACCCACAACTGAATATGTAAAAAATGCTTTTAAGTCGTCGCGTGTTATCAACGGGCAGTCCATGGAGATGATCCCGAAAGGGGCCCTGGATTTTCGCATTTTACACCGGTTCGGAGAATTAAATGGCGGCGCTTACGAATTTTTCGGACTCGACCAGGCGAGTATGCGTATCGGCCTTGATTATGGTATCATGAAAAACCTGACGGTGGGTGTGGGCCGCAGCACCGCAAAAAAGGAACTGGACGGATTTGTAAAATACCGGATCCTGCAGCAATCGACAGGCGCGAAGAATATGCCTTTTTCACTGGTATATGTGGGAGGGATGACATGTTATCTCGACACGAATGCATTTGAAGGAAATTATTTCACCAATCGCCTTGCTTTTTATAATCAGCTCGTCATCGGCCGAAAATTCAATGAAAGATTTACCTTCCAGCTTACACCAACATTTTTACACCGGAATCTTGTTTTACTTGCTTCAGAGCCGAATGATCTGTATGCATTGGGAGCAGGCGGACGTGTGAAGGTGACAAAGCGAATCGCCATTACGGGAGATTATTTTTATGTCTTTAATAATACCGATCCTGCTGCGGTGGATCCTCTTTCTGTAGGCGTGGATATTGAAACCGGCGGACACGTATTTCAGCTCCACTTCAGTAATTGTATCGGTATGAATGAGCGTGCATTTCTCGCCGATACACAAGGCAAATGGGGAAAAGGAGAGGTGCGTTTCGGATTTAATTTATCGCGGATTTTCCAGCTGGCAGATAGTCATTGACCGGCATTAAAAATTATTTTAAAAGGTCCCGGTATGTTTCAGCATCACCGGGATCTTTTTATGTATGAAAATACAGTCACTCCGGTACATATATTTTTTTTCATGCGTGTATTTCTGGTTCGAATTGAAAATCCGGAAAGCTTTTATTCCCCGGCAGCTTTCAGCGCATTTGCTTTTCTGAAATAGAAAATACCCCAGA
>CAYTFT010000099.1:0-7773 GCA_964437155.1 uncultured Chitinophagales bacterium
TTACTGACCTTGCAGTCGCTCCGTGCTCAAATGGAGGGTTCTTCCTTCAGCGCTACCGGCCGCGGCGGAACAGCAACCTCGTTCGTTACGGATTATCAGTGTATCGGCATTAATCCCGCCAACCTTGGGTTTGATAATAAATACGGATTTTCTCTCGGTATCGCCGAAATGGGATACACCGTTTATTCAGATGCATTATTGCGTGATGATGTGCGGCAGATACTTTTCAGCAATACCGATTCTATCACATTGGATGAACAGGCAACCGTTGCAGATGCATTTCTCGATGCCGGTATTAATTTCAATGTGGATGTTATGCCCGTCGGACTCAGTCTGCGAATCCCCAAACTGGGAACTATTGGCCTCAGTTTTAAAATCAATTCATCTTATCATACCCGTTTTGCAGGCGAAGCTGCCAATATTATTTTTGACGGATTCGATTATCTCGATTATATAGATTACATCGATACCATAATTGTTACGCCGGATGATATTTATGGAGTCGCCTACGAACCCGTGAGCCTCGGTTATTTTTTTGAAGGCACCGAAATTCAGTTCAATCTGAATTCTGAATTCAATTTTGCTTTCGGGCGCAAAATTTTTGGTGCCGATGACGGACTCGCTTTATATGGCGGTGCAGGTATTAAATATATTATGAGTCTCGCCTATTTTGATTTCAGTTGCGAGGGTGGTGTAATGACGGGTGTGAGCGCACTCGGACTCGACCTGCTTGATCTGCAGCCGTTTGAAACAACTTCACCGCTTACCACCTCGCCGTTTGAGCCGGTAGGTACGGGGTTAGGTTTCGATCTCGGACTCACGTTGCGGGCAACTGATGCCCTGACGGTTGGCGCATCCATTGTAGACATTGGCAGCGTGAAATACACTGCGAATGTTTTGCAGATCAATGATTATGTGCTTGATACCATTCGCTTCGACCAGTTCACGGGCATGACAACAACAGATCCCATTCAGCTCATTCAGGATATAATGGAGGACCAGAACCTGATAGCCTATTCAGGGCTCGGAAGTTTTGAGGTGAGCCTTCCTACCAAATTCCGCCTTGGCGGTTCAATGAAACTGGGTGAATCACTGGACGTAGGCATCGATGCCGTTTTTCCGCTCAATGATGTGGCTGGTTCATTAACGACACCGATCCTCGGATTGGGCGCCGAACTCACAGTAATGAAAGTGATCAAACTCTCAGCGGGCATGTCGGCCGGCGGAGGTTATTCCTACAATATTCCTGCAGGATTCGGACTCGACTTCAAGATCTGGGAAATGGGTATTGCAACGCGGGATATTCTCACCTGGTTTGGCGAAGCAACACCTTCGGTTTCGCTTGCTGCCGGTGTGCTCAGGTTTAAGATTTAGACCAGCGAGGTGCGCGGCTTCCGTGAACGAGTGCGAGCATAAGCTAAACTAGCGCCTGCATCCGCTCGTGCTGACTATCCCACTGATTTCGATTAATTAACTATTGTATACCGGATCTTCGCTTCCTCCCTTGTGCATGCATTATAATGCCACCATTCGGCAGGTAACTGCCTGAACCCGGCTTTCTGCATCACTTCCCGCAACAATTTCCGGTTCGCAAGTTGCACATCGGTGAGTTTGCCTTCCCGCAGCATTTGTGGTTCGAGCTGTGGTTCGGCAAGCGGACCGAAAAAATCAAAGGGCGTTCCCATGTCTACATTTCGTCCGTCTTTTTTAATCAGCGACATATCTACCGCCGCACCGTAATTATGGATGGAACCGTTTTTCGGGTTCGATAAGTATTTACCTTTTTCTTCGATCGGCATCTGCAATATCTCCCACATTTTCTGCTGGATGCGCAGCGGCCGCACGGCATCATAAATAATAAATGTATAACTGCTGTCTTTTTCCTGCAGAATTTGCCATGCATGCACGAGCATTTCCGCCACATCCGGTTGCAGGTATGCATGCGTAAGATCGCCATATACATCTGCATGCAGAAAATTATCGGTAGTGGAATATTTCAGTTCAACCTGAATACCCGGTTCCAGGGTTTGAATATCGGTGAGTCCGGCTGCCTGTAATTGTTTTTCCAGCGTACCAATTTTCCCCTGCGATGCACTATTGACAGTGGTTTCAGGCGTTTCCGGCCGGGTGTTCCCGGCTTGTTTTCCGGAGCAACCGGCTAACAATGAAAACAGTATCGGCAACAGTAAAAATTTCATCCCTCCCGCGAAATTAATGGAAAGGCATTTCGGGGCAACTAAAATTTTTTGATTGCTTTTATTTCTGCTGTTAAGCCGTTACCTTTGCGCCCGAATACCGAATTCAGGTATCAGAGTATCAAAAACCACGCGTCGTGAAGCAATTTTTAAAGGTTCTTTTCCCGGTTTTAATTTTCGTTACAACCAGCGCCACAACAGCATTTGCTGCTGAAGAGGGGGCTTATGACCCGAAAGAATTTGCCATGCATCACGTTGCCGATGCACATGAGTGGCATATCGTGGGAAATGTATCCATTCCGCTTCCCTGTATCGTCATCCATAACGGACTTCATGTATTCATGAGCAGCAGCATGCCGGAAGCACATCACGGTGTTTCAGTTGAAGGGGATGAAATACCACACCAAACCTATCAGGGATTTTATTTTAATGAAAGCGGCAAAATTGTGCATGAAGACGGCGGTTTTGTGCTCGATCTTTCTGTTACCAAAAATGTTGCAACGCTTATCCTGGTTTCCATCCTGCTGATCCTCACTTTCACCTCTGTGGCGAAAGCGTATAAGAGAAGAGATGGAATGGCGCCAACGGGCATGCAGAATCTGATGGAAATGCTCATTCTTTTTGTCCGTGATGAGGTAGTAAAACCAAATCTCGGAAATAAGTCCGACAGGTATTTACCGTTTATGATGACGGTTTTCTTTTTTATCTGGTTTTCGAATATGCTCGGACTGATTCCGTTCATTGCCAATCCGAATCTCACAGGAAATATTGCAGTTACCTCTGCACTGGCACTCATGACTTTTTTACTGACGAACCTGCACGCAAATAAATATTACTGGGGACATATTTTTAATCCGCCGGGAGTGCCGGGCTGGGTGAAGATCATTCTTGTGCCGATTGAATTTCTCGGTATTTTCATTAAACCCGTCGCATTGATGATCCGTCTTTTTGCGAATATCACTGCGGGACATATTATCATTATAAGTCTGGTCGGACTCATTTTTATTTTCGGTAAAGCAGGTGAAAATCTGGGGGCAGGATTAGGTGCATCGGCAGTAGCCGTTCCCTTTGCCATTTTCATGAGTTTCCTCGAATTACTGGTAGCATTTTTACAGGCATTTATTTTCACGATGCTGAGCGCATTGTTTATTTCACTGGCGCAGGAAGAACATCATGAACATGCAGCGGAAGGACATCATTGATTTTTTTATTTAATCATTATAAAAACAGTAACATGGATTTATTAACTATTATGCAGGCAGCTGAAGGCGGAGTGAAAGGTATCGCCGCTATCGGAGCAGGTCTTGCAGCGATCGGTGCCGGAATCGGTGTAGGCCGTATCGGTGGAAGCGCTCTTGAATCAATGGCTCGTCAGCCTGAAATGTTGGGCGATATCAGAACCAACATGATCATTGCAGCTGCACTTGTGGAAGGGGTTGCCCTTTTCGCAGTGGTTATTGCCCTTTTACAAGGGTAAAAAGTGATTTCCGGTGACAACGGTTGGTTGTTGCCGGAAATTTTTTTTCACTTGCTGTTGAGCGATTGAAAATAAAAAAATAAAAATCAGAAATTAAAAAATCATCAAATGATAATACTTGGTTCTTTTGATATCGTAACGCCGGATCCGGGGTTATTTATCTGGACGGTAGTTGTATTTCTTGTTGTGTTATGGGTGCTGAATAAATATGCTTTCGGCCCGATAAAAAATATGCTGGCAAAACGCGAAGAGGGAATTGCGGAGGCGTTGAATCAGGCACAGAAAGCGCGTGAGGAAATGTCGAACATGAAAAATGACAACGAGCGCATTCTGAATGAAGCCCGCGAAGAAAGAAGCCGCATGATGCGTGAAGCAAAGGAAGCCAAAGATATGCTGATAGCGGAGGCGCGTGAAAAAGCGAATGCGGAATATAACCGTATCGTTGAAGAAGCACAGCAGGCGATCAATAATCAGAAAATGGCCGCCATTATCGAAATAAAAAATAATGTCGGCAATATGGTTCTCGAAGTGAGTGAAAAGGTTTTGAGAAGAGAACTGCAAAATAAACCGGAGCAGGAAGGATATATTAAAAAATTAGTAGAAGAGATAAAAGTAAATTAATGCGCATTGCACTACGCGCCTATCAGCAATAAAAAAATTAAGATGTCAGTTACAAAACTCGCATACCGATACGCAAAATCCGTTATCGACCTGGCCATTGAGCAGAATAAACTCGAGGAGGTGATGGCGGATATGCGCCTGCTGAATAAGGCAACGGATGACGTGCGCGAATTTTATCTCCTGCTGAAAAGTCCGATCGTGAACGGCGACAGAAAAATGGAAGTGACGAAGGCGGTTTTCGGCGGAAAAATTTCAAATATCACGGAGGAATTTATCAATATCCTGATGCGCAAAAACCGCGAATCGTATTTGCCGGAAATTATTGATGCCTGTATCCATCGCTACAATCAGCACATGGGTATTACACCGGTAATGATCACGTCGGCAGTTGAATTATCAAAAGAGGCGATTGACAATATCATCCAAAAAGTGAAACTGTCGGCAGGATTGAAAACCGTTGAATTGAAAACAGCTGTTGATGATAGTCTTATCGGCGGGTATATTTTACAGTGGGAAGATAAACTCATTGACAATAGTATCAAACGCGGACTTTCCATTCTGAAAGATGAGTTTGATAATAATGATTACGTTAGAAAATTCTGATAATTATTTTGTGCCATGCAGGCGCAATCTGAAAATATATATTGACTAAAAATAAATTACTAAATACATAATCATGGTAGATGTAAAACCTGATGAAATAAGCGCAATCCTCCGCCAGCAATTAAGCAACTTCAAAACCACTGCAGAGCTGGAAGAAGTTGGAACCGTATTGCAGGTAGGGGACGGTATCGCCCGCATTTACGGATTGAACAATGCAAAATCCGGAGAGCTTGTAACCTTTGAGAACGGCGTTCGCGCAATCGTACTCAACCTCGAGGAAGATAATGTCGGGGTGGTGCTGATGGGTCCGAGCGACGAGATCAAGGAAGGAGATACCGTTCGCCGTACCGGAAATATTGCATCCATTAAAGTGGGAGAAAGCATGCTCGGCCGCGTAGTGAATGCATTGGGTGAACCCATCGATGGCAAAGGGCCTCTCAGCGGCGAATTATTTGAAATGCCGCTCGAGCGTAAAGCGCCGGGCGTTATTTACCGTCAGCCCGTGAACGAACCGCTGCAAACAGGTTTGAAACCTATTGATGCGATGATCCCGATCGGGCGCGGACAGCGTGAGTTGATCATCGGCGACCGCCAGACCGGTAAGACGGCCATTGCGATCGATACGATCATTAATCAGAGAGAATTTTTTGAAGCCGGAAAACCGGTGTATTGTATATATGTTGCCTGCGGACAGAAGAATTCAACTGTTGCACAGGTAGCAAAAACACTGGCCGATCACGGAGCAATGGATTACACCATTATTGTAGCTGCTTCTGCTTCTGATCCGGCTCCTTTGCAGTTCTATGCACCGTTTGCGGGCGCTGCGATCGGAGAATTTTTCCGCGATACAGGACGTCCTGCACTCATCGTTTATGATGATCTTTCCAAGCAGGCCGTAGCTTATCGTGAAGTATCGTTATTGTTGCGCCGCCCGCCGGGACGTGAAGCATATCCGGGTGATGTGTTTTATCTGCACTCCCGTTTACTGGAGCGCGCCGCGAAAGTGATCAACAACGACAGCATCGCTGCGCAAATGAATGATCTTCCTGCTTCCTTAGTGGGAAGAGTGAAAGGCGGCGGAAGCTTAACTGCATTACCGATCATCGAAACACAGGCGGGTGACGTTTCTGCATATATTCCAACGAACGTGATCTCTATCACCGACGGGCAGATATTCCTTGAATCGAATTTATTTAACTCTGGAATACGCCCCGCAATTAACGTGGGTATCTCTGTGAGCCGTGTGGGTGGAAATGCGCAGATCAAATCCATGAAGAAGGTAGCGGGAACGCTCAAACTCGATCAGGCGCAGTACCGCGAACTTGAAGCATTCTCCAAATTCGGATCCGATCTCGATGCAGCTACCATGGCTGTTTTGAATAAAGGAAAGCGCAACGTGGAAATATTGAAACAAAAACAATATTCTCCGATGCCGGTTGAAAAACAAATTGCGATCATTTATCTCGGAACAAAAGGATTACTTGGAAATATTCCGGTGGAGAAAATTAAAGCATTTGAAGAAGCATATCTTGTGCAGCTCGAAACAAGTTATAAATCAACGCTTGATCAGTTGCGTGCAGGACAACTTACAGATGAGGTTACGGCAACACTGGAAAAGGTTGCTGCAGACATGAGCAGGCAATATGGCGCATAACCACGAAGCAGAAGCCTGTGGCTTCGCTATTGGACAAAAAAGCCGGAATTGAGAAACAAATAATTAAACAGAACAAAATTTTACATGGCGGGAAAATTAAAAGAAGTTCGAACCAGGATATCGTCGGTGATAAGCACACAGCAGATCACGAAGGCGATGAAAATGGTGAGCGCCGCTAAATTGCGTCGTGCGCAGGAAGCGATCCAGCAGATGCGTCCGTATGCGATCAAAATGGGTGAATTGCTCAGCAATATTGCCGGTGCAGCGCAGGGCGATGTGAAGATCGAATTTGCAAAGGAACGCCCGGTAAAAAATGCACTCATAGTTGTTGTAACATCTGATAAGGGATTATGCGGCGCTTTCAACAGCAACGTTGTAAAAGCTGCAAAACGATTGATCGAGGAACGGTATGAGAAATTATCTCCGGCCAATATTAAAATTGTTTACATCGGTAAAAAAGCATACGATGTAATGAAACGGATGCCTTATCAGCATGAATTAAAATACAAGGAATTATTTCATCAGCTGAGTTTTGAAAATGTGATGGCGGTAACCGAGTTTATTAAGGCGGGATTTGTTGCCAAAGAATATGATGAGGTGTTTGTGATTTACAACCGGTTTAAAAATGCAGCCACGCAATTTCTGGAAACAGAACAATTTCTGCCGATTAAAAAATTAGAGAATACTTCCGGAAAGAAAACATCCACTGATTATATATTCGATCCTGAAAAGGAAAAAATGATCGAAGAGCTGGTGCCGAGAATTCTTAATACAACTTTTTACCGTTATATCCTTGACTCCAATGCATCAGAACATGGTGCACGTATGACGGCCATGGATAAGGCAAGTGATAATGCCAACGAATTATTAAAGGACCTGAAGATCAGCTATAACCGTGCGCGGCAGGCTGCCATCACCACCGAACTCACCGAGATCGTGAGCGGCGCGGCAGCATTACAGGGAAGCTGATCTTGCAATACAATACATTGAAAGGAGGTTATGCAAATAGCCTCCTTTTTTATTTACGGAAGCAGTGTGTTTTATCGGATATTGAAAATGGTTTTGAAATAGCAAAGTCGTTTTAGATTAAACATCTCTTTCCGTAACTTTCCGTCTTACCGGCTTCCCGGCATAATTCAGATACAGTTAGTATTTATCATATATTCGGTAATATGGATCTCACAAACCTGCTCGGAACAACCGGCGTTACACTTTTATTGCTC
>CAYTFT010000100.1:0-7768 GCA_964437155.1 uncultured Chitinophagales bacterium
AAATAATATCCGCAAATGCAAATAATACTATTCAAGGCATCGTATTTGAGCACATAAAAAATGATCAGTCGGTCAAAACAAACTGCAGCACATACGGGCTAGTCACCATTATATATGTTTACCCGAACTAATTCATCACTGATCAATACAAACTCTGCAGAATAAAACAAAACTTCCTCCCAAAACATATAATCATCAGTGTAAATAAGTGTTCGCACATTTTCTTTGAGCGAATCCCGGTTTGGTGTTCCAAAATTACGGATGATCTTGTCCGCTCCGTCTCCCAGCTGAATATCCTTAATTAATAATGAATCTGCCTGTAAATGTTCTGCGACGGGTATTGAATCCATTTTATCAGCAACAAACGCAAAGGGAAAATTGATGGCTGTGATTCCGCACTCTTCGATAACACGATCGGTGCCGATAACACTCATGAGAATTACTTTTTTAGCGGGATCGACAAAAAATCTTGCGCCTCCGTGACCTGCATTACCATCAAATAATCCCTCACCATAAATTGCAACTACTGTCGAATCCAGAGAATAATCCTTTCCAAGATTCACTCCCGCACAGTTGAGTGGTAATGGATGGAGATGCAGGGTATGCGCAATAGAATCCTTGCTACGCATGGCATCAAATTGTTCCGAAGACAGCTGCGCATATATCACCTGTGAATAGAGCAGAAATAAGTGAAACAATAGACGCTTCATGCATTAATAAATTTATTTTGACCCGGTAACCCTGCAAGAAATGTATGGCATTCCTGCAACCCGATAATTCTCATCTCCCCACAATCACCTTCTTCACATACCTGTTACCGTTCTCCGTCACCATCAATAAATACATGCCGTTGGAAATGCCGGAAAGGTCGATGCCGTTATCAGCGGGATCAATTTGCCCGGAAATAAGTTTATCACCCGTTACAGAAAATAATTCCACATAACCGGCATGTTCTAATCCCGTGATATATAAAATACCGCCGGTCGGATTCGGGTAGATATGCAGCAGATCAGATGTTTGTAATTCATTCACCGAAACAAAAGGAACAAGCAATGCACGGAACGCATTTACCTTTCCGTACCCCCATGCATTATCGGGTAATGAAAAACCCGTAAGTGTATCCTGATTTGCAGTTGAAAGAATTGCATTTTTCACATCATCATACCAGGCTGTGGGAAATTCCTGCAGATATAATGCAGCAACTCCCGCAACGATCGGCGAAGCAAAAGAAGTTCCGTTGTATAAATAATGCATACCGTCGGGCGACATATAGTCTGCCGCATCCAGGGAGATCAACCATTCGGAAAGCACCGATGCTTCCGTAGATAAAATTCTCGCACCGGATGCACAGATATCAGGCTTCGTGCGGCCGTCACGCGTCGGACCTTTACTGGAAGAATAAAATAATTCTCCGAGTGTATCCACCAGCGGCGGATTATCGCCATAATAATTCGTCATCGTATCGCGATTCACGTAACTGCCTACTGTAATTACATGGTCGCTGCATTCCCAGCTGCTCACAATGGTTTGATCGGAATTCGGAAGCCGGTAATTCACGATATCAGGTAATACCCCGGCATCGGGCAATCCCGCCAGCACATAATTCGAAAATCCTGTGAATGCCTCGCTGCTCCAGATATCAAAGCTGCCGGATCCGCTTGTGATAAAACGCCAGTAGGTTGTTGTCGCATCCGGAATAATTACAAATTGCAGATAATAAACACCATCCATCAATTGCACATAAACTTTACCGCTGCCTGCTCCCGGAACAGAAATATCCGCGGAATCAATATCCCCATCTGAAAGTCCAAAATCGGTCATCATATTTATTACAGGTGAAGTACCGAGGTTTGTAAATGTTGCAGGATCATCTGCACCCACCGAAAAATTCACATCATTAAATTCAGAACTGTCCGCATACAATTCAAAATACACTTCATTCATATAACTCAGTTTTGTGAACCAGGTAAATTGCTCCGTTGGTGTAACGGCATAACTTAAATGCAACAACTGATTACCTGCATTTCCGGCAGCAGCAACAAGGCTGCGTCCTGCATGTTCGCTTACCAGACTTTCAATGGTTTGTGCCAGCAGATCTTTTCCATCGTGTGACCCTGCATATGTTCCGATACTGGTATTAATTACGCAGGGTTTATTTAATGAATCGGCGCGCGAATAAATATATTGCACAGCATCGGCAACACGCGAAGTGAGATCAGCATCAAAATCAAAGGATACTAATATCAGATCCGCATTCGGTGCAACACCTCTGTACCGGTTCGCCGCGAGTCCGCTGGAAGCCGCAACACCGGCCACTCCTGAGCCATGGCTGTAATTATATTCATTATTATCGTTGATACTGCAATTATCTTCCGCGATCTGCGCACTGTCACATTCTTTTCCGTAGGTGAAGGGTTCAGGATGCGGACCACCGCCTGCATTCTGATCCCAGATGGATTTTATTTTTGAATTGCCTGCAGCATCTTTGAAATCACCGTGATGAATATCGAACGGCGCATCAATCACACCTATCACAACACCTGAGCCATCGTAACCCATCGGCAAAGGAGCATATCCGTAATAGGCCGAATCGACATTGTTATTTTTCACCATGAGGTCGTTCATCGGTACGATCTTCCCGACCGGACAATCAATTATTTCCACATAATTTTCTGCATTCAATGCTAGAATTGTGGCTCGGGAAATATCTGCTGCTACAATATTGCCTGTTGTATATTTAATATTTTCACCGTGTGTACGGATTAAATTTTTAATGCCGGTAATATCCCCTTTGATAAGTACAGGGATTTTTTCGGATGTCGTCATTTCCGATAAAAGATGATACGTTGACAGGGTCAGTTTATTCTGACGCACAACATTCTGATTAAATACCGGTAAAGCAGAAACAAGCAGGAGAAGGAGTATACACGAAAAGCGCATGCAGGAGTTGATTTTGTTCACTTAAAAATAACCGTTTTTGCCGAAACCACCCTTGTGGTTCCGAAAGCCGAAACGCGTCCTGTAACAGGCGATTGTCCGATTTCCGCTCCGTTTCCCTTATTTTATCTAACTTTATACTAGGCGTGGTGTATGATCCGGCAGGAGATGCAGCTTTCCTCCTCCCGGCTCCGGCCATTCCTTTAAAATCAAGTGTGAAACAGGCTATTCATACCATTCTCCTCCTCGCCCTCGTTCAGGCGGCACTGCTCCTTCCGGATGCGGCATCAGCACAATTGCAGGCGACGGAACATGAGCAGCCGCTCAAATTCATCGAGAACAAAAACCAGTGGCAGCCTAATATTCTTTTTAAAATGGACCTTGGCGCCGGCACCATTTACCTGGAAAACGACTGTATTACGTTCGATCTCGCCAATCAGAGCGACCTCATGAAGGGTCGTCATGCACATGATCATCCGAATGATCCGCAACCGGACCTCACGATCCATAAACATGCGTATAAATTATATTTTGACGGAGGAAAAACACCTTCCGCCATTATTAAAAATAATCCCTCAAAAGAATATTACAATTATATTATCGGAAATGATCCTTCAAAATGGGCATCGAAGGTGCATGCATTCAGTGAAATTCAATACAAGGGAATTTATTCCGGCGTGGATGTAAAGATTTACAGCTCCGGTGAAAACATGAAATACGATTTTATTGTTGCGCCGGGTGCCGATGCAGATCAGATACAATTGCGGTATGATGGAACCGACGGACTCGAATTAAAGGACGGAGCACTCATCATAAAAAATACTGTTAGTGATGTTACGGAATTAAAACCGTATGCATATCAGAAGCGTAAGGGACAACTTGTTGCAATTCCCTGCGATTTTATTGTCAACGGAAATATTGTCGGATTTAATTTCCCGGAAGGCTACAATAAAAATCTCGAACTCATTATTGACCCTACACTCGTATTTGGTTCTTATTCCGGTTCAACAGTAGATAACTGGGGCTATACTGCCACTTATAATTTCGATGGAAGTTTATTTGGCGGAGGAATTGTTTTCGGAACAGGCTATCCGATCACTGCCGGTGCTTATACTACTTCTTTTCAGGGCGGAACAGTGGATATCGGAATTTCAAAATTCACCCCCGATGGTACGGCATTGGAATACAGCACTTATCTCGGCGGAAACAGTTCTGAATTACCGCATAGTTTAATGGCAACAGAAACCGGTGAGCTGGTTATTTACGGAACAACAGGTTCCGCAGATTTTCCGATGCTGCCTTCGAGTTATGATGATACATTTAACGGAGGCACGGCAACTACAGTCGATGTGCTCATTAATTTCTTTTCCGGTATAGATATTTATCTGGCGAAATTATCGGCAGATGGCACTACACTCATGGGTTCAACATTTATGGGCGGAACTGCAAACGACGGTATGAATCTCGCAACAGGATTTACCACGCAATATAATTATGGTGATTTTGCACGCGGCGAAGTAATTCTTGATGAAACAAATGATGTTTAT
Source organism: uncultured Chitinophagales bacterium (assembly GCA_964437155.1). Classification (GTDB taxonomy): domain Bacteria; phylum Bacteroidota; class Bacteroidia; order Chitinophagales; family BACL12; genus UBA7236. The sequence continues at coordinate 4,485 of CAYTFT010000100.1, forward strand.
GTTGCGAGCAGTACGAATTCACTGAATTTCCCTACAACTCCCGGAGCATTTCAAACCGCACTGGCCGGTGATCAGGAAGGTGTTGTATTTAAATTCAATAATGATCTCTCTAACCTTATATGGTCATCCTATATCGGAGGAAGTCAGGAGGACGGCGCTTATTCGATGAAGATAAATTCACTCGGGCAACCGGTTGTATGCGGCGGAACTGCAAGTAATGATTTTCCCGCCACAGCGGGAACATGGCATTCTGCTTATCTCGGAGGAGTTACCGATGGCTGGGTGGCGAAGATCAGCAGTGATGCATCAACGATCCTGAATTGCACATATGTCGGCACGAATAATTATGATCAGACTTTCTTTGTTGAAACAGATGCAACGGATAATATTTATTTCACCGGTCAGACAAAGGGAGCATTTCCCGTATCACCGGGCATTTATTCGGAACCGGGCGGAAAACAATTTATCGTAAAACTCGATCCTGCGCTTTCAACGGTTGTATATTCGAGTGTATTCGGTTCAGGAGGCTCATCGGTAAATATTTCACCCAGTGCATTTCTTGTAGACGATTGCGAAAATGTATATGTTTCAGGATGGGGCGGTATCGTAAATACCGGATATAATTTTTCGACGGGATATACAACCGGCATGACGATCACCCCGGATGCGCTACAGGCAACAACAGACGGAAGTGATTTTTATTTTTATGTGCTTGCAAAAAATGCAGTGTCCGTTTTATTTGCAAGTTATTTCGGCGGACCGTTAAGTCCGGAACACGTGGACGGCGGCACCAGCCGGTTCGATAAAACCGGAGCAATTTATCAGGCAGTTTGTGCCGGATGCTGGGGACTGGATGATTTTCCTACCACAGCCGGTGCATGGAGTGAAGTGAACGGATGTTTTTTATGTAATCTCGGCGTTGCAAAGATCGACCTGAATTTATCCGGAATTTTTGCTTCGGCAATTGCGGATCCTTCACTGATCGGATGTGCTCCGTTCGATGTCGATTTCATAAATACAAGTACAGGCGCTGTTGATTATATCTGGGATTTCGGGGACGGCTCCCCGCAATCATTATTATTCGAACCTTCACACAATTATGTTGTTCCGGGCACGTATGATGTAATGCTGATCGCGATCGATTCCAACAGTTGTAATATTGCCGATACTACTTATTTAACAGTAACAGTTCTTGATGATAGTATTTCAGCTTCATTTGATTATACCGGAATAGAGAATTGTGATAGTTTATTTGCAACATTCACGACAACGGGAACATTATTACCTACAACAGAATTTCTATGGGATTTTGGTGACGGCACAACCTCAACACTCACCGACCCGACACATACCTACACGGAACCCGGTGAATATATTGTGACGCTTGTTGTTACAGATCCGTCGAGTTGTAACGGAATCGATACGGTAACCTATATAATTAATTATCTCTATGAATTTAATCAGGGATTTGTTGCAGATGTTACCGGTTGCCTGCCGGTAAATGCAACATTCACATCAAATTTTACCGGAGGTGATACATATATATGGGATTTCGGGGATGGAACAACCGGAACCGGTGAAACAACAACACATGTATATGGCGTTCCCGGTGTGTATGAAGTGATGCTCATCACATTTAATTGCGGTATTCCGGATACAGCAATTCAACCGATAATTGTCGATGATCTTCCCGTTGCTTATTTTGATGATGACCCGTATTTTATTATTGCAAATACAACCGTCACATTCACAAACCTGAGTACGAATGCCGTTACGTATGAATGGACCTTCAGCGACGGAGGCAGCAGCACCGAAGTAAATGCAACGCATGTATTTACGGAGATCGGTTCTTATGATGTATGTCTTACCGCCACCAACAGCAACGGATGTTCCGATACGTATTGCCGCACAGTGGAAGCAGAAGCAGATGGAGCAGTGGATATTCCTACCGGGTTTACACCGAATGGCGATGGCGTGAATGATATTTTATTTGTAAAAGGATTTGGCATTGCAGAAATGAATCTGATGATATTTAACCGCTGGGGTGAACTGGTATTTCAGACAAATGATTATAAAGTCGGATGGGATGGAAGTTACCGCGGCCTGCAACAGGAAATGGAGGTGTATGTGTATACGCTGACAGGTACGTTTGCAGATGGCGTTACATTCGATAAAAAAGGAAATATTACTTTATTGCGTTGAGAAAATATTTTTACATAGGGATTTTATTACTATGGGCAGATTTGGCTGTTGCACAGGATCTGCATTTTTCTCAGTTTTTTGCTGCGCCTTTACTTACGAATCCGGCGAACACCGGAAATTTCAACGGCAATTTTCGCATCGGCGGAAATTACCGCGATCAGTGGGGATCGGTGACAGTTCCGTATCAGACATTTTCTGCGTATGCAGACGGTGCTATTCAGCCGAAAAAAGCAGTGAACCGGCTGGGGCTCGGGCTTGTCGCATTTAATGATATAGCAGGAGACGGCGACCTCACAACGAATAAAATATATTTTTCTTCCGCCTATCATATCGGATATACTGAAAATGATTACTGGCGGCTCGCGATCGGACTGACCGGCGGTATCGTTCAAAAATCAGTTGATATCAATAAATTGTTGTTCGACAGTCAATGGAATGATTTTCAATTTGATCCTGCCCTGCCAAACAATGAAACCCCTTCGAAAGAAATTACGGATTATGTTGATCTCGGAGCAGGCGCTCTGCTTACATTGATACCCTATGAAGGAGAACGCTATTCGATCGGTTTCAGCGCCTGGCATATCAATGAACCGGAAGAAACATTTTTTGAAAATCCGAATACGATCGGGATCAGATATACTTTGACAGCGGGTGGATTTTTTGCCACCGGAGGCGTAGCGAGTTTTCAGCCGCAATTATATGTAAGCTCACAAAAAAATGCACTTGAGATTATTGCGGGCACGAATATCAGTATTCCGATGAATACCGAGGAAGCTACAAATACTTCAATTTTTATGGGTGGCTGGTATCGATACAACGATGCCTTCTGGATGGTAGGCGGCGCACAGGTAAATAACCTCACTTTCAGCCTGAGTTACGACCTCAATGTTTCTAAACTGCATACAGCCAGCAGTCATCTCGGCGGACTCGAACTGGCTGCAGCGTATGTCTTTAATAAAAAGGAGAAAAAAGATCCTTTGAGATGTCCGGCGTATGAGTAAGGGTGGGGAAAAGTTAAGGGTTAAAGGTTTAAGGTTTAAAGTTTAAGGTTTAAAGTTTCGATATGAAGATGAATTCCCTTT